>CADAHD010000135.1 GCA_902787595.1 uncultured Lachnospiraceae bacterium | reverse complement strand
CCCGAGAGCATCCGCAAGGATAAGGAAATGAAGCCGGAGATCGAGGAGAAGCTGGTTAAGGCTATAGAAGATTTTAAGAAGAACTTCTAAGCCTTCTCCTTGAGGGCGCATGGCGTCCGGGTTGCTGCCCGTCCGGGGGACGGGCGTTTAGCAACGACCGAAGTGGAACGGAGACCGCCAGTTTTGCGCCGACCGGAGCGGAGCGAAGACAGGTGTCACGGCGAAGCCGTGACGGATGAGGTGTAAAAGCAGAGGTAATAATACATGGCATCAATGCGTGATATAAAAAGGCGCAAGAGCAGCGTTGAGAGCACACAGCAGATAACAAAAGCTATGAAGCTGGTTTCTACCGTGAAGCTGCAGCGCGCAAAGGCGAGAGCCGAGCAGAGCAGATTCTACTTCCGCGCCGTATATGAAACGGTTACGTCCATACTGGCAAAAGCCGGTGAGGTGGATCATCCGTATCTTAAATCCGGTGAGAACGGTAAAAAAGCGGTCATACTGATCAGCTCAAATAAGGGTCTGGCGGGCGGTTATAACTCCAATGTTATCAAACTCATCACCCGTAACGACGCCTTCAACAAGGATAACACCACCATTTATGCCATAGGTAAAAAGGGCAAGGACGCTTTTATGCGTGAGGGCTATCCGATATTCAAGGATTTTTCGGAGGCTATAGAGGAGCCGGTTTATAAGGACGGCATGATTGTGACCGATGATCTGCTTAAGGCTTTTGAAAAAGGCGAGATCAGCGAGATATATCTGGCGTATACTTTCTTTAAAAATACGGTAAGTCATGTGCCCACGTTGATCAAACTGCTCCCGGTAGATATGGATGCTGTTCAGCAGGATATTGACGGAGACGGCGTTACCGATGAACAGCCCGCGCCCACAGCGCCCATGAATTTTGAACCTGCGGATGAAGAGGCACTTAACCTCATCATTCCCAAATATCTATCCAGCCTGATTTACGGGGCGCTGATATCCGCCCAGGCAGCCGAAAACGGAGCGCGTATGCAGGCAATGGACAATGCGACAAACAATGCGGCCGATATGATAGATCATCTGTCGCTGCTCTACAACAGAGCTCGTCAGGGCAAGATCACCACAGAGCTTACGGAGATCATCGCCGGAGCAGACGCGATTAGTTAATAGAGAGAGTAAAGGCTCTGCCACTGATCGGCGGCAGAGATCAAAGTAGAAAGGGAAAACGGAAATGGCAGAAAAGAAAGGCAGACTGACACAGATCGTCGGTGCAGTGCTGGACGTTAAGTTTGACGGGGAATTGCCCGAGATCAACGAAGCTATCCGCATCAAACGAAATGACGATACAACACTGGTGGTAGAGGTTGCGCAGCATCTGGGCGATGATACGGTTCGCTGCGTGGCAATGGGTCCTACGGACGGACTTGTAAGAGGAATGGACGCTGTTGCAACAGGCGCGCCCATAAGCGTTCCGGTAGGTGAGAAGACCCTGGGCCGTATATTTAACGTGCTGGGCGAGCCCATCGATAACAAGCCCGCGCCCACGGATGTGGAATATGCTCCCATTCACAGACCTGCGCCTGCTTTTAAAGAGCAGAGTACCGAGCAGGAAATGCTGGAGACAGGTATCAAGGTCGTTGATCTGCTCTGCCCCTATCAGAAGGGTGGAAAGATTGGACTCTTCGGAGGCGCCGGTGTTGGTAAGACGGTGCTTATACAGGAGCTTATCCGTAATATAGCAACAGAGCATGACGGTTTCTCGGTTTTCACCGGCGTTGGTGAGCGTACCCGTGAGGGTAACGACCTCTATCACGAAATGAGTGAGAGCGGCGTTATCGACAAGACCGCCATGATCTTCGGTCAGATGAACGAGCCCCCCGGGGCACGTATGCGTGTAGGTCTTACCGGACTTACAATGGCAGAGTATTTCCGTGATAAGGGCGGTAAGGACGTGCTGCTCTTCATCGATAACATATTCCGATTCACACAGGCAGGTTCGGAGGTTTCGGCGCTCCTTGGCCGTATGCCTTCCGCCGTTGGTTACCAGCCCACGCTGCAGACAGAGATGGGCGCTCTTCAGGAGCGTATCACATCTACCAGGAACGGTTCCATCACTTCCGTTCAGGCAGTATATGTGCCTGCGGACGACCTGACCGACCCTGCGCCTGCAACAACATTCGCACATCTGGATGCAACCACTACACTTAACCGTGCCATCAGTGAGCAGGGTATCTACCCCGCAGTGGATCCGCTGGATTCCACTTCGCGTATACTGGATCCCCGTATCGTTGGTGAGGAGCACTATCAGGTAGCGCGTGGCGTACAGGCTATTCTTCAGAGATATAAGGAACTGCAGGATATCATCGCCATTCTGGGTATGGACGAACTTTCCGAAGAAGACAAGCAGGTCGTAAGCCGCGCCCGTAAGGTACAGCGTTTCCTGAGCCAGCCTTTCTTCGTAGCAACACAGTTCACAGGTATCGAAGGAAAGTACGTGCCTATCAACGAGACGATCCGCGGATTCAAGGAGATACTTGCAGGTAAGCATGATGACCTCCCCGAGAGCGCATTCCTGAATGCGGGCACCATCGACGAGGTTGTTGCAAGAGCAAATAAGTAGAGCAGGTAAGTGAATGGAAACATTTAAACTAAACGTCGTAACCCCCGAGCGTATATTCTTCGAGGGTGAGGCCGAGATGGTAGAATTTAATACGACTGAGGGTGAGATAGGTATCTATAAGAACCACGTGCCCATGACCGTGATCGTAAGTCCCGGAGTTCTTTATATGAAGCTGCCCGAGGGCGAGAAGAAAGCGGCTCTGCACGCAGGTTTTGTAGAGATCCTTCAGGACAGAGTCACTATACTGGCGGAGCTCATAGAGTGGCCGGATGAGATCGATGAGCAGAGAGCAGAAAGCGCCGGCCAGAGAGCGCGTGAGCGTATAGCTGCAAGAGGTGACGATCTCGATATGGACAGAGCCGAGGCGGCGCTCAAGAGAGCTATTGCCAGAATAAATTCGCTGAAATGATCTTACAGTGAAGGTTAAGCATTTCTCTAAAGGAATATTATGGATAATCTATTGCGGGAGCATTTTTATGCTCTCGCTTATTTTGCTGGGGAAATGGATGAACAGGGGCAATACGGATATGACCGTGGAGATGCCCCGGGCCACCATGCCCATCATGTGCCTTATATGCGGCAACATGGAATATAACGAGATGCAGCCTTATTCCGTGGACATGGATATCTTAAGGATGAACGATCACGTCACGCCCGTGGGAAGTGACCGAAAGCTGGACTTTAAGATAGATATGTACGGCAACGATATACAGAAGCTGGGCTTTCAGCTGCGCTCGCTTCAGGACGAAAGGCTGATAGAAGAAAGTCAGATCTACGATTACGCCAGGGCTGCCGATGAAGTAACGGGCAGCGTTACACTTAAAGATCTTATGAAATACGGGACAGAGTATTCACTCTGTTTTATACTGGAGTCTTCCGCAGGCATCCTGCGCTATTATACCCGTGTTATCCCCATGAACGATCATGCATTATGGAGCAAGCTGGATTATGCTTTTTATTTTCATGACGCCACTTTTGATAAAGCGCAGACCAAGACGGAACTGACGACCTATCTGGAAAGCAATAAGCAGGGCGACAACAGCAGCTTTACTTATGTGGATATACATTCCAGCGCAGAGCAGGTCAGCTGGGGAAGCCTTGATGTGGAGCGCGTGACCGCGGCCAGGGCAAAGGTCAGGGAGATCGACGCGGACTCCGCGCAGATCACGATCGAGTATACCGTAAAGGTGGATGAGGGAGATAGAGACGCCTATTGCTTTGCAGAAGAATTTTACCGCATGCGTCTGGGAAAGGAGCGCATCTATCTGCTGGATTATCACCGCAGCATGGAAGAGGCTTTTGATCCAGACAGTTATGTGATCGCAGCCAATAAGATACAGCTGGGCATGGTTCCCGAAAATATCGAAAAGAAGGAAAGCGACGACGGACATATACTTGCCTTTGCAAATTGCGGAAGACTGATATCCTATGATGCCAGCGGAAATAAGCTGGCGTACATCTTCGGGTTTTACCGCCATGATATGAAGGACAGGAGAGAGACCTGCAGGTTGAACAACATCCGTATTTTCAGGGTAGATGATACAGGCGATATACTCTTTGGCGTATGGGGTTATATGAACTGCGGCAATCATGAAGGGACCATGGGTCTGGCAGTATATAATTACGACTGCATGTTAAACACCGTGGAGGAAATGCTTTATGTTCCTTACGGCGGCGGTTTTGATCTGATGAAGCAGGACATGAAGAGGCTCTGCTATGCCGGCGAAAACAAGCTGTATATCTTAAAGGACAGGGATCTGCTGGAGATAGACCTGCATCTGCGGACCATCAGCAAGCTGGCGGAGGATCTGCCTGCCGATGCTCTCATCACATCGGAGGATCAGGGGATAATAGCCTGGGGTAACGGAAAGGACATTTACAGCGCTGATAAGCTGAGTATAAAGAATCTGAACAGCGGAGCCATATCAGAGATAAAAGCGGGATATACGGAAAAGCTTATGCCGGTTACGTTTTTTGGGAGCGATCTGGTATACGGCGCGGCTATGGAGCGCGATATCACCTTGGATGAAAAAGGACACACTCTTTTTCCCATGCATATGGTGAACATACGCGCCGAAAGCGGAAAGATCCTTAAAGAGTATAAGCAGCAGGGCGTGTACATAACCAACGTAGAGCAGAACGGGGATATGCTGAACTTAAAGCGCATGACCTATGATGAAAACGCTGATCTGGTAAGTCTTCCCGACGATCAGATCCTGTATAACAACAGCGGCGTAAGCGAGAAGAATACTGTCGAGAGCGTGGTCACCGAGACTTATGAGACTATAAGGAAGCTGGTATTGCGAAGAGATGTGGATTTAAGCACTCTGCAGCTTATGGAGCCCAAGCTGGTGATCTATGAAGGCGAAAGGCAGATAGAGACAGATAATGATGAAAAGCCGGAAGGGTATGATCTTTTTGCGGCGGGGCATCTGGAGGAACGCTGCATATACTGTTACGATGCCGTGGAAAAGGCCTTTGAAAGAGGCGGAGCGGTAAGGGATGTAAGAGGAACGCTGATTTACAGACGCACCACGCTTAAGAGCAAAAATCAGATAATGGCCATCAGCGGATCGGTATCAGAGGCGGGAGGAGTATCCCTGGATGCCGTGCTTTATTATGTGGCAAACGAAGAACCGGTATTTGCAGAGCTGAAGGACGGATCTGCAATGCTTATCGTGGGCTATAATGAATACAATGTTGTTGTGATGGACCCCTCCCGCAGTGAACAGGTTTATAAGATAGGACGCAATGATGCCGGCAAGCTTTTCCTGCAGGGCGGAAACAGATTCATGAGCAGCGTTGAGATGGGAGATTGAGCTTTGGGTCTTAAGGAAAGCCTTGAAAAATATGCATTATCAGATATGACTTCCTTTCATATGCCGGGGCATAAGGGAAGGCTGGATCCGCTGGATGTGACTGAGCTTCCGGGACTTGATGATCTGTATGCTCCCGAAGGCATGTTAAAGGAAGCGCTTGAATGCGCTGCAAAGCGTTACGGATCCGATCATTGTTTTTATCTGGTGAACGGGAGCACGGTAGGAGTGCTGACTGCGATAAGCGCAGCGGTAAAACGCGGCGGCCATCTGATCATGCAGAGAGCTTCGCATAAAAGCGCTTATCACGCGGCGATGCTCAGGGACCTTAAGCTTTCATACATTTATGAGGACTGCGATCCGCTGTGCGGCGCAGGCTGCGGAGTGAGTCTTGATCGTGTTAAAGATGCTGTGGCAGCAGATCCCGAAGCCGAAGCGGTATTCATAACATCTCCGTCCTATGAGGGATTTGCAGCTGATGTGGCGGCAATAGCCTCATATCTTCATTCTGCGGGGAAAAAGCTGATAGTGGATGCGGCGCACGGCGCGCATTTTGCAATGTCGGAAACGTTCCCGCAATGCGCGGTGGCAGCAGGCGCCGATATGGTGGTGATGAGCCTGCATAAGACCCTGCCCTGCCCAAATCAGGCGGCGCTTTTGCATATAAAGGGAGAAAGGGTAAGTGCATTGCGGACAAATGCTTTTCTTTCCGTATACCAGACTTCTTCCCCTTCGTATTCGCTGATGGCTGTAATGGATGAATGCATAAATGCTGGATATGACTGGGAGGCGTTCTTTGACCGTCGCAGGCGCCTGAGTGAAAGCCTTAAGGGGCTTAAGAATATCAGGCTGAGAGATGCTTATGACGGGGAGAGCGTATCCCCCGAACCCTGCAAGATACTGCTGTGTCCCGCAGACGGAGTGAGCGGTACAAGACTGCACGAAGAATTGCGTGCGCGCGGCATAGAACCCGAAATGTCTCTGCCTGCTTATGTGCTGCTGATCTGCAGCGTGTATGATGAGGATGAGGATTACAGGAAGCTTGCAGAGGCCGTGAAAGATATCGATGACAGATGGCAGAGCGGCGGAGCAGCATACGCCGGGGAGGGCTGTGGACATTATGGCGCCGGGAAGGACGTATGTGATAGTCACGGTAATGATGTACAGGAAGATTGTGATCATTACGGGCAGGATAGAACGCATGTGGTGAATGTTATTCAGTATGGTGGATACAGTATCCGCTGTGTTAAGGATGCGTTTGCAGCCATGAGTTTAAGCGATGCCTGGGAAGCAGAATACGAGGATGTGCCCATGGCGGCAGCAGCCGGCCATATCAGCGCTGCAAGTGTAATGGCTTATCCGCCCGGCCGCCCCATATTGGTTCCGGGTGAGCAGATCACGGCAGATATCCTTGAAGAGATCGATCTGCTGCTTAAGTCCGGCTGCAGCATCAGGGGGATAAAAGCCGATCCTGTGACCTAAATGGCGAAAATCGGAAAAGCAGTCACAGGATAGAAGCATATTCGACATAGAATGCTTATAGTGATATAATCTGTATCAATGTGGGCTTTGGCCCGTCTAACAATAAGGAGGAATACATAAAATGAACATTCTGGTTATCAACTGCGGCAGCTCATCTCTTAAGTACCAGCTGATCGATTCGGAGAGCGAGAAGGTGCTGGCAAAGGGACTTGTAGAGCGAATAGGCATAGAAGGCAGCGAGCTTACCCACTCACCTGCCGGCAAGGATAAGGTTGAGATAAAGGCGGATATCCCCGATCATTCCGTAGCGGTAAAGATGGTCATCGATGCTCTTACCGACCCCGGACACGGCGTTATCAAGTCGCTTTCCGAGATAGGCGCTGTAGGCCACCGCGTAGTGCATGGCGGTGAGAAGTTCAATAAAGCCGTACTCATCAATGACAGTGTTATCAAGGATATCGAAGAGCTCAGCAGTCTGGCTCCTCTTCACAATCCCGCAAACCTTATCGGCATCCGCGCCTGTGCGGAGAATATGCCCGGCGTGCCTCAGGCAGCAGTATTCGATACCGCTTTCCATCAGACCATGCCCAGAAAGGCTTATATGTATGGCCTTCCCTATGAGTATTATGAGAAGTACAAGATCCGCCGTTACGGTTTCCACGGCACCAGCCACGATTATGTTTCCGCGCGCGCGGCAGAGATACTGGGCAAGGACCGTAAGGATCTTAAGATAATAGTCTGCCACCTGGGCAACGGCGCATCCATTTCTGCAGTAAAGAACGGCGAGTGTATCGATACTTCCATGGGTCTTACTCCTCTTGAGGGTCTGTTCATGGGCACCAGGAGCGGTGACATGGATCCCGCCATCTTTGATTTCATCTGCGAAAAGGAAGGGCTTACTCCCGCGCAGATGAACAATGTGCTGAATAAAAAGAGCGGCGTGCTGGGTCTGTCAAACGGTCTTTCCAGCGACTTCCGCGATCTGTGCGATGCAGCCGATAACGGCAACGATCTGGCAGCCATGACTCTGGATGCGTACAGCTACCGCGTGGCTAAGTACATCGGTTCCTACGCGATGGCAATGCAGGGCGTGGATATCATAGCATTCACCGCCGGCATCGGTGAGAACAGTTACGGCGTAAAGACACGTGTATGCAAGTATCTGGGATATCTTGGAGCGATAATAGATGATGAGAAGCTTAAGGTTCGTGGCGAGGAGATTATCGTGACAGAGCCCGGAAGCAAGGTTACGGTAATGGTAGTTCCCACCAACGAGGAGCTGGCAATCGCAAGACAGACACTGGAACTGATAAAATAAGGTGCTTAGAAAAACGGGCTTAACGGAAGGCAAATGGAATAACGGTCTTATCGAAAGATTGATTAGTAGCAGCCTTAACGGAAGTCCCTAAGAAACTATAAAGGAGTATGTATGAAAAAAAGATATTTACTGGCAGCTTTTTCCATGGCCGTCGTACTGGCGGCCTGTGGAAGCTCTGATACCGGCGGTAATTCAGAACGCGGGACATATGAGAAAGATGAGCGTGAAGAAAAGGATGATGATGAGGTAGCGCCCGCCGAGGCGGATGAGGAAGAAGACAGTTCAGCAGCCGCTTCCGGGAAGGATGCTGAAGAAGACAGTACCACGCCCGCTCCGGAACAGGAAAAGGATGAGACTGTGGAAGTCGGGAAAGAAAAAGAAGAAAAGGGAGAAAAGGATCCCCGTCTTGAAAACAGGCCCAATGCCACTCTGGGAACAGGCAGCGTCAAGGATTTGAATGAAGGTGACGTTGCACCCGATTTTACTGTGAAACTGGTGGATGGTTCCAGCTTTACCCTTTCGGATCATGACGATGAAGTGGTCCTGATCAACTTCTGGGCAAGCTGGTGCGGGCCCTGTGTAGGTGAGATGCCTGCTTTTGAGCGCCTTCATGCAGACGGGGACGCAGTCATCTTAGGCGTCAACTGCGCAGAGTCGGTTTCCGTTGTAAATAATTTCGTCAAAAACAATGGCTATACTTATCCTATAGCTTATGATACGGACTATACTGTGGGTTATTATTATCCTACCGATGGTATTCCCTATACACTTGTGGTGGATCATGGCGTGATCCATGAGATCTTTGAAGGCGCTTCTGACGCCGACTCCATGTATCGTGAATACAGCTCATCCATAGCGGAGTGCCTTAAATGAAAAAACTCATAGTTAAGACGGCGCTGCTTATCATATCGGCTGCGCTCATTATAGCAGGTCTGGCAGACAGTGGATTTAACGATGTTAAGAATAAAGCTGTTATGGTCTGCTACGAGTGCATAGGTATCGGCTGATGAAGAAAGGCTTTGGAAGACGCCTGAGCCAGTTGATAGCAGCGGTACTGTATAACTGCAATATCAAGGGTTTTACCACAGGCCATATCTATAAGGGCGACACAAAAGGTCTCTGTGTTCCCGGGCTTAACTGCTATTCCTGCCCGGGGGCTGTAGGAGCCTGTCCTCTGGGCAGCCTGCAGTCGGGGCTGTTTAATCTTGTTCACAGCATACCCTATTATATCCTGGGCATGCTGCTGCTGTTTGGCCTGCTTTTTGGCCGTCTGATCTGCGGTTTTCTGTGTCCTTTCGGGCTACTGCAGGATCTGCTGGATAAGATACCCGTAAAAAAGATAAAGAAGAATAAAGTGACCGCCGTGCTGACATATTTAAAATATGTCATACTGGCGGTTTTTGTTATCATCATTCCCATAGCGCTCAAAATACCGGGATTCTGCAAGTTCATCTGCCCCGCAGGCACGCTGGAGGGCGGCATACCGCTGCTTATAGCAAATGAGTCTTTAAGGAAACTGGCGGGCTTTTTGTTCAGCTGGAAAGCTGCGCTGCTTCTGCTGATACTGGCGGCATGCGTGTTCTGTCACAGGGCCTTCTGCCGTTTTATCTGCCCGCTGGGAGCGATCTATTCGCTCTTTAATCCCATAGCTTTCTTCGGGATAAAGGTGGACGCTTCCAAATGCACCGGCTGCAATGCCTGCGTTCATAAGTGCAAAATGGACGTTAAGAAGGTCTGCGACAGGGAATGCATACAATGCGGGGAGTGCATAGGGACTTGTCCGGAAAAGGCCATAAGTTACGGGGCGAAGATAAAGCCGGAAAAGCTATCACGGCCGGAGAGCAGTGAATAGTAACATAAAAATCCAAAAAACTGACTGATAATGCATACACATCTTTTATTTTAATTATAAATATGATAATATAGATTAAATGATTTTTAGGGGGTACGTAAGCATGTTTGTACAATTATTCGGTAAATATCTGATCGAGAATAAGATTTTTTCTCCCACGATCCTTAAACAGATAATAGATAAGCAAAAGACCGTAAGGGTTAAGCTGGGTACCATCGCCATAGCGGAAGGCTATATGACGGAAGAGCAGGTTACGGAAATAAACGAGATCCAGAAACGTGAAGACAAGCGTTTCGGAGATGTGGCTATTGAAATGGGCCTGCTGACCGATGAAAAGCTCAAAACCCTGCTTTCAAAACAGGGCGATGCTTATATGCAGTTCGTCGAACTGCTTACAGAGATGACCGGCCTTTCAAACAGGGATATCGAAGAATTCCTTAAGGCATATAAGAAAGACGCCGGCTTTTCGGATGCCGAGATGGAGGCTTTGAAGTCGGATGACATGGACGCGCTGATGCCTCTTTTCATATTCTCAAAGAAGCCTTATGTTATTGATATAGCAGGGCTGATATTAAGAAATTTTGTGAGATTCATATCTGCGGACTTCTATATCGAGAAGGTAAAGCATTTAAAGGAACTGCCTTATTCACATCTGTCCGTGCAGGAGCTGGCCGGAGATCATTCCGTGTTTATAGGAATAGCGGCAGAGGAAGACAGCGAAGCGTTTCTTAAGATAGGAAACAGTTTTGCGCATGATGAAAAAACTGATGTGGTTGTGGATACTTACGATTCGGTAAGCGAATTCATTAATGTCACGGGTGGTATATTTGCATCGGAGCTCAGCAAAAAGGGTACCGATATCGATATGGAGCCCCCGCTCAGCTTTAAGGATCAGAAGGCGGCCGGTGATTTCTATGTGGTTCCGGTATACCTGGAAGGAAAAAAGGTCGATATAGTAATATCCGTCGATTCGGAATTTACGGCAGGAGATACGCCTGTCAATACCGGCGCCGTGATCGCAAGCATCGTCGTCGTCAGCATATCGTCGGCAACGCCCAGCGCGGCCTTTGCGAGAATGTTCGCGGTAGCGGGAGCAACAAGCACGAGATCCGCCCAGTCGGCCAGCGCGATATGCGCGACGTTCCAATGCTGCACCGGCGCCCACATATCGACGGTGACAGGGTTGCCGCTGATCTCGCGGAAGGTCAGCTCGGTGACGAATTCCGTCGCTTCCTTCGTCATGACGACGCGCACCTCCGCCCCCGCCTTGCGGAGACGGCTGACGACCTCCACCGCCTTGTAAGCGGCAATGCCGCCCGTGACGCCCAATAATATTTTCTTTCCTTGAAGCATTATTTTGTTTCCTTTACTTTATGCAAAGCTTCGTGCGCTCGTAGCCGATCTTGTCTTCCGCGACCTCGGCCAGCGCACGCGTCACGTTCTTGTTGGACGGCACCTTCACCTTGACCTCCGCGCCGTCCTGGAGCTGCCTTGCCCGCTTCGCCGCCAGCACCGCCAACGTGTAGCGGCTGTCCACCTTCGTCAAAAGCTCTTTCATCGGCGGATGCACGATATCCATCTGCTTCATATTCTTTACGCTTCCTTCCTTAAAAGTTCTTCTATTTTATATAGATTGGCAGCCGTGCGCGCGT
>CADAHD010000134.1 GCA_902787595.1 uncultured Lachnospiraceae bacterium | reverse complement strand
GGCGACGAGGACGAAGAGAATGTTGAGGCTTTGCAGATGGTGAACAAGGCCATTGGCGAAGATCCCGACGAGACCTATACCATCACGCTCAGTTGCGGACGGCTGACCACGGGAGTAAGCATCAAGCCAAAGAAGATAACTCCCTTAAAGGTCCTGCCTTCCTTTGCCATTGCATCCACTGTAGGCTGGTAAATATTCTTTACGCAGAAATCGTGCACTTCATCGGTATAGAACGGAGTAGGTGAAAATGTTCCCATTCCTCCGGTGTTCAAACCTTCATCATTATCCTTTGCCCTCTTATGATCCTGGGCGCTGGCCATCACCCTGATGGTCTTTCCGTCGGTAAAAGTCAGCACGGACACTTCGCGTCCGGTCATGAAGCGCTCTATTACCATACGGTTTCCGGCGCTGCCGAACTTTTTGTCTTCCATGATCTCTTTAACGCCTGCAACAGCTTCTTCCGCATTGTTGCAGATCAGCACGCCCTTGCCCAGTGCCAGGCCGTCAGCCTTAAGCACTATGGGGTATGTTGCGCTCTTAAGATATTCAAGAGCTGCAGCCGCATCATCAAAATTCTCATACTCCGCGGTGGGTATGCCGTATTTCTTCATCAGATCCTTTGAGAAGGCCTTGCTGCCTTCAAGAATAGCCGCATTCTTTCTGGGGCCGAAAGCCTTGATGCCCGCTTCTTCAAAGACATCCACCAGTCCTGCTGCCAGAGGATCGTCCGGCGCGACTATAACAAAATCGATCTTTTCTCTGATCGCAAATTCCTTAAGCTTGTCAAACTCCATAACACCGATGGGCACGCACTCAGCAAGCGCAGCTATGCCGGCATTACCGGGAGCGCAATACAGCTTGTCGCACTTGGCGCTCTTTGCAACAGAAGCCGCTATGGCATGCTCTCTGCCGCCTCCGCCTATAATAAGTACTCTCATTTTTCTCCTCCAAAAAAAGATCCTTCGTAATTATTTCAGTTTGATCTTTCCGCAGGCTATGTCATTGATGACTGCCGGAAGGATCACCCATTCCGCCTGTTCCATGACACGCTTCTGCAAAACTTCGGGCGTATCGCCATCCAATACTTCGACGGCTTTCTGCGCAATGATTGGCCCGGTATCCGTGCCGTCATCCACAAAGTGTACCGTAGCTCCGGTAACCTTTACTCCTCTTGCAAGCGCCGCTTCATGCACCTTAAGCCCGTAAAAGCCGTTTCCGCAAAAAGAAGGGATAAGGGAAGGATGTATATTGATGATCCTTCCTTTATACTTCTCTACCATTTTTGCAGGAAGCACCAGCAGGAAACCTGCCAGTACGATAAGATCGGGCCGTGCCTCATCCACTGCAGAAAGCAGTGCATCATAAAAGCTTTCCTTATCAGTGAAATCCTTTTTGACCACAGCCTGTGCTTCTATATTATGGGCCTTTGCGCGTTCAAGCGCATAAGCATCCGCCTTGTTGGAGATAACCTTCACCAGCTCGGTGTCTTTGATGCCGCCGTTATCGATGGCATCCATGATAGCCTGCAGATTGGTGCCACCGCCGCTTACCAGCGCCAGTATCCTTAACATAATACCGCTTCCCTTTCTCCGCTAACGGTCTCACCCAGAACAAAGGCATTCTCGCCTGCGCTCTTAAGCGCTGCGATACAGCTGTCTGCATCAGCCTTATCAACTGCCAGCACCATTCCCACACCCATATTATAGGTATTGTACATTACGTGCCAGTCGATATCGCCGGTCTTCTGCAATAATTTGAAAATAACCGGCAATTCATAGCCTATGCCTTCGGGAAGCATACGGGGAATGTTCTCATAAAATCCGCCGCCTGTGATATGGCTGCAGCCTTTGATCTTAACGCCCGCATCCCTTACTGCCTTAAGCGCTTTAACATAGATACGGGTAGGGGTGAGCAGCGCATCACCCAGAGACTGTCCCAGTTCGTTGTTGTAACGGATAAGCGCATCACTGTTCATCGGGAATACCTTTCTGACCAGTGAAAAGCCGTTTGAATGTACGCCGCTGGAAGCTATGCCTATCAGCGTATCGCCTGCTTTGATGCTGCTGCCGTCGATAAGATCCTTGCGGTCCACAAGACCTACGGCAAATCCTGCCAGATCATATTCTTCTTCGGGCATAAGATCCGGATGCTCCGCGGTTTCTCCGCCTATGAGCGCGCAGCCTGCCTGTTCGCAGCCTTCTGCTACGCCCTTTACTATAAGCGCGATCTTCTCCGGGATATTCTTTCCGCATGCGATGTAATCCAGGAAGAATAAAGGTTCTGCTCCTGCACATGCTATGTCGTTAACACACATTGCCACACAGTCGATGCCTACTGTATCATGCTTATCCAGAAGGAAAGCCAGCTTGATCTTTGTGCCTACCCCATCAGTGCCCGATACCAGCGTAGGGTCTTCCATATTCTTGATCGCATTCAGTGAAAATGCTCCGGAAAATCCGCCTATGCCGCCCAGCACTTCGGGACGCTGTGTCTTTGCCACGTACTGCTTCATCAGTTCCACCGAGCGGTATCCCGCCTCAATGTCTACTTCTGCTTTCTTATAATCCATTCTCTCGGTCCCCCTGACCATTTTTGCGTTGCCGGCGCTATTAAACAGCTTGATCTTTACGCCGGACACAGTCTATGAAACCGTGTGGTCAGCCCACACAGTTCCTTATTTTACAAATTATCCCCTTATAATGCAAGGGCTTTTTTCAATAATGCCTGACCACCTCAAAGCGCTGCAGGCTGCAGCCCTCTTCGTCGGGACGAAGTCCGGCTTTCTGCTTTGCTATCGCCAGCTGATATGCCACGCTGTCTACTCCGTCCAGATTGGGAAGCAGCAGTCCGCGCTTATATCCTTTGGTCACGATCACTCCGTAACGCTTAACATCCAGCTGCTCCGGCGATCCGATATCCTCTGTTTCACCCAGCACGTCAACACTTATCTCCAGCTCTCCCAGTTCAGACTCTTCTATGGGCTCAAAACGCGGATCGCGCGTTGAAGCGCTGATGGCATTTTCGATTATCTCATCAGCCAGCGTATCGCATACCGGTCCTATGGTGCCGATGCAGCCGCGCAGCTGCCCTCTCTCATGTATGGAAACAAAGGCTCCGGCGCGCCGTCCCATAAGCCCTGCTTCGGCAGCCTCTTTATCCGCCTCGTCTTTAAGCAGCTCATCCTTCACTTCTTCCCAGCTGATCCTTCTGCCTTCCCGTATGCAGCTCTCAAGCGATCTTCGCGCCAGCCGGACATAGATGTCATTTTCCATGGGTACGCTCCTTTCGTGATGATGTGAAGTTCTTTTTATGCCTGTACTCTTTCAAGATCCTTCGCTTCGCTCAGGATGACACGCCTGTACTGCTATTCCTCAATAACTTTATACGTACATACTCCGTAACCCACGCCGGTCACATCCTGATGCGAAAGACGCTCCGTCTCAAGTGTGAGCCCGTCCAGGGCCCCGGCCATCATCACAAAGGAACGGTGTCCGCATTCCGCAGCCTGTTCAAGAAAGTCTTCATTAAAGTCCAGCAGTTCGTCAAAATCGGCCGTGCCCATGACTTCCATTATCCTCTCATCATATACAGGCCCCATCGGATCGAAACCGTATGGTCCGTCCTCCTGCAGCTTATGCGACAGATCGCCGCTGGCCACAAAGACCGTGCGCCGTACATTTCTGAAAGCAGTATCCGCGATCACCTTTCCCAGCTTAAAGTGCGTTTCCAGATCAAAACCCGAAAGCCCTATCCTTACCAGTCTGAAATCAGTATATTTTTTGAGTATAAAATACAGCGGTACCATCGTGCCGTGATCCAGCTGCGGATCCCTCTCTCCGTCAGTGCCTGCATGGATCTTAGCTTCACGCGCCGCTTTTTCTATAGCTGCAACAAATTCACTGTCATACTCCACTTCCGCCCTGACCTGCGGCGCTCCGAAGCGCGCCATGCTGCCTGTCGCAGAGTTTCCCGGAGATATATGAAAATAATCCCGGTAGAGTATGCTGTGAGGCGATGAGAGCACTATGGTATCGGGCTTAAGAGCGGCGATAAAGTCCGCGGCTTTTTCATAAGCCCTTGTGGTCTCTTCAATGATACTTTCGCTCCCTCTGCCCACTTCAGGTATTATCATGGGCGGATGAGGAACCATAACCCCGCCAACTATTCCATAGCTCAATTCCCTGTCCATCAATACTCCTTATATCCTACATCTGCAAGATGCGCATCCTTATCCTCAACAGCCTTCTTCATCTTTTCCGAATAAGCCTTAAGCTTATCAAGCAGAGCTGCATCCGAAGTAGCCAGTATCTTAGCAGCCAGAAGTCCCGCATTGGTCCCGCCGTTTATTGCTACCGTAGCAACCGGTATGCCTGAAGGCATCTGTACTATAGAATAAAGTGAATCCCTGCCCCCAAGCGAAGTGGTATGCATGGGAATGCCTATAACAGGCATCGGGAATATAGCTGCGCACATGCCGGGCAGATGCGCCGCCATGCCTGCGCCCGCTATCACTACCTTAACGCCGCGCTCCTCTGCAGTCTTTGCATAATCAAAGAAGATATCCGGTTCCCTGTGAGCGGAGATGATGCGCATCTCAAAGCTTATGCCCAGTTCTTCCAGAACCTCTGCCGCTTTCTTCATAACGGGCATATCCGAATCGCTGCCCATGACTATTGATACAAGTGCCATTTTTTTATTCCTCCTCAAATGCTTTATTTAATTCTTCTGTTCCGGGGAGCACAAAGCGCCCGTTTTCCACTATTACTATACTGCTGCCGTCAGGTCTTATTCCCTCCAGCAGCCCCAGCTCATCGTAAGGTATCGTCACATCGGTATGACAGCCGAAATATGCCTTAGCCGGCTCGGTCTTTCTTAAGATCGATACCTCGTTATCCTTTGCCACTATCTCTTTTCCGTCCGGATTATAAACCTTAAGATCCTCGGAATGTGAATAGCAGGTATCACCCACGGCAAAGTGGGGGCCTGTTTTTTCCGCGATAAGTATGGGAAGCAGTCCCTCAATGCCGTATTTCCTTGCCAGCACATAAGCCGTGGTGTTTGTTCCTATAGCAGCTTCGCCCATCGGCAGGCTCTTATGATGGAAGAGCACATTGTCTTCGATATAACGCCTGTTGGCTGCCTCATCCTCAAAGTTTGCGCAGGAATAATCCACTACCATTCCATCCTTAAAGCTTAAGGAAAAATCCTTGTATTCCAGCTCATTTAAGAATACGCGGCTCACATGCAGCAGACCGTCCGTTCCTTTCAGGACAGGGGTGGTAAAGACTTCGCCAACAGGTATGTTCACGTCTGCCACGCAGTTTTCGTAAATAGCTTGCTTTGTGGGATCGTCAAGCTTCTTTAAAGACACCCTCAGATCCGTTCTGTTTACGCCCATTCCCCTGATATGCACATATTCAGCCTCATTCAGCGCATCGATCATGCACATCTGTATCTTCTGGTATTTCTCATAATCCAGGGTATTTATGCGGATCACCGCATCGAATATCTCACCGAAATTATCGCCTATAGCCGGAACAGGGAAGGATATGATGGTAAAGCTCCTCTCTTCTCCCGGTATATAGCTGTTGGTGATGCGTATGTTCTCGGTCCTGAAACGTACATCCAGCGCGCGCTGCTCCTCACTGTAGCTCAGGGCCTCCTTTTTATTTACGGGCACAAAAGGCTTCTGTCCGAACACTTCCATTACTGCCGGGCCGGCATGATCCTTCGCCTGCTGTTTATGCGCCGCAAAAGCCTGCTCTATGCATTCAAGCCGTCTGGTTATCAGCTGCCCGTCCAGTATCAGCGCCAGGTCTTCCCTGTGATCGTAATCGAACTGCGGATTGGGATTTGCGCCAAAGAAGCCGTTTTTGTTCACGCTCCTGCCTGTAAAGACATTATCCGACGCCCTGTAGATAACAGGTTTTAAGCCCATCTTTGCAAAGTTGTCAAACGCCTTTCTCATCACTCTCTCAAAGCCTATGGGATAGCGCACATTAACGGTTTTCTTTATCGAAAGATCCTTGCCGCCGGTAATAAAGCCTATACGGTAGCCTTCGGTCCAGGTATCAGCGATAAGGTCTATCTTTTCCTGCGGAAGCGAATTGATATGTTCCGCCAGTCTTATCTCATTGTCACTTATATATTCGCCGTAAGCATAAAGATATGAACTGTCATTAAGATCAGCTTTCTCTATGATCTTTACGGCAAAGTTATCCGCGGGATCGACCATCTTTGCAGTCTTGCGCTCGTATTCCGTTTCAAAATAGTCGCTCACAAAGGAATAGACCACATCTTTGTAAAGGGCGTATTCGGGCGCCGCCCCGTCTTCTGCAAAGCCCCTCTCCGTCATATGATAAAGCTGGAGCAAAAGCTCCAGACGTATAAGCAGCGCTTCTTCCTCTTTTTCAAAAGCAGCTGAAACAGCGCCTCTCAGCTCTGCTGCAACAAAACACATAAGCCTGCCGTGATCCGCTCCCAGTTTTGACACGGCGTATTCGGGCGCACACCAGCTCTTTGCATAATTCTCCGGCAGTATATCCTCATAAAGCTTTTTATTCACTTCTTTATAAAAAGCCGGGTCATCACTTTCGTAAATCTCTGTAACAAGCTTTGCAAACGATATCCCTTTCAGAAAAAAATCCTGCCAGTCCCCCGGCAGCGTTTCCGTGATCTCGTCCGAAAGCCCGAATATGCGCTCACGCGCCAGCTCCATTCGTTCTCCCATCATTCCTCCTTAAGATAATCCAAGCGCCAGTATGCCGCCTCCGGCAGCCAGCATAAGGATATTCAATACTATTCCCAGATCAGAAAAAAAATAATAACGGTCAGGCTCCGTGCGCGATATCACTCCCAATATCAGCCCCACAAAAGCCATGATCATAGCCAGCAGGGTGACCGCCCCGTAATTCAGGCCGGCCTGCCCGCCGTTCTTAAAGCTCAGCACTATGCAGATAAGCACGCTGACTATGCCGATCAACGCAAGTATCACTCCCATGAGAGCTTTCATGGAATGACGCTTGTTTGTAAATTTGTATTTCGCTAAAAGCCCCATAATGCTATCAGAACATTATCTTTGATCTGCCGACTAAGAGCTTGCCGCCGCTTATTATAAGCAGCACCCCTGCTGTAAGCCCAACTACCATGGTAGCTATGCCTATCGCTATGTTCCATCCGCCCGTGCGGCTCATTATGGTATAAGTTCTTTCTTCCATGTTATCCTCCTTTAGATACGATCCCCGGGTAACAGTGATTTTTATTTTGCTCCGTATTCTTTATAGTATGCGTCGATGGCAGCTTTTCTTTCGTCGTCGATAAGCACGCTGCCGCCTATCTCTTTGCCGTAAAGGTATTCCGTCACTTCCGCCATGGTCACTATGGCTGTGGCAGGGAAGCCGTAAAGCTCGCTGATCTCGGCAAGCGCGCTCTTTTCACCTTTGCCCTTTTCCATACGGTTTAAGGAAACCACAAGACCTTTTATCTGAACGTCGCCCTGCGCCTTCAGTATGGGGAAGGTCTCTTCTATGGACTTTCCCGAGGTGGTAACGTCTTCGATCATCACTACCCTGTCTCCGTCCTTTAAGCTGCTTCCCAGCATGATGCCGGTATCGCCGTGGTCCTTGACTTCCTTACGGTTGGAAGCATAACGCACATCCACCCCGTAAAGCTCGCTGATAGCCATAGCCGTTGCCACGCTTAAGGGAATGCCCTTGTAAGCGGGCCCGAAAAGCACATCGAAGTCCAGGCCAAAGCTCTCCTTTATGGCCTTTGCGTAATACTCTCCCAGCTTTCTGAGCTGTGTGCCGGTAACATAGGCTCCGGCATTCATAAAGAAGGGTGACTTGCGCCCGCTCTTTAATGTAAAATCGCCGAATTTAAGCACCTGTGAGTCCACCATGAACTCAATAAATTCCTGCTTGTACTGTTCCATTCTTATCTCTCCTTATCATATCCGGTTTACTATCCGGGATTCTTTATCTGCCGCTTTTATTTGGTGCCGAAGATCCTGTCTCCCGCGTCGCCCAGACCGGGGCAGATATATGCATTCTTGTTGAGCTCGCGGTCAAGATGTCCCACATAGATCTGCACATCGGGATGAACGCTGTGGAAACGCTCAAGTCCTTCAGGCGCGGCGATTATGCACATGAACTTGATCCACTTGCCGCCCTTTTCCTTGATGAAGTTGACAGCATCTACTGCGGATCCGCCCGTGGCCAGCATAGGATCGGTAACGATTATGATGCGCTCGCTGATGGGATCGGGCAGCTTGCAGTAATAACTGTGAGGCTTGTGCGTCTCTTCATCACGATACAT
>CADAHD010000133.1:3381-9919 GCA_902787595.1 uncultured Lachnospiraceae bacterium | reverse complement strand
GAAAAACAGGCAGTGTGTTAGCCGCCGGTAGGGAAAACAGGCCCAAATAGAGGTGAAGCGGCTACCACAAGTCGAAAAAACAGGCAGTGTGTTAGCCGCCGGAAGGGGGAGCAGGCCCAAATAGAGATAGATTGGCTACCACAAACCGGAAAAACAGGCGATGTGTTAGCCGCCGGTAGGGAAAACAGGCCCAAATAGAGGTGAAGCGGCTACCACAAGTCGAAAAAACAGGCGATGTGTTAGCCATAGGGAGGGAAATCAGGGGCAAAAAAGGAGTGCTTGGCTACCACAAGTCAGGAAAACAGGCGATGTGTTAGCCGCCGAGAGGGAAATCAGGCCCAAATAGAGAGTAAGCGGCTACCACAAGGAAGGAAAACAGGCTGTGTGTTAGCCGCCGGGAGGTAAAACAGGTCCCAAAACAGAGTAAGCGGCTACCACAAACCGGAAAAACAGGCGATGTGTTAGCCACCGGTAGGAAAAACAGGCACCCAAACAGAGAAAGCGGCTACCACAAACCGGAAAAACAGGCTGTGTGTTAGCCGCCGGGAGGGGAAGTGGGCGTCCGGTAATGGGGGAGTTTAGTTGACAACAACTGCTATAATCTGTAAAATGTGGATTTATTGATATATTGGACCACAAGGGAGGATAGTATTGTGAAAAGGAAATCGGTATTAAGGCTTCTGACTTTGCCGTTTTGCGCAGCCATTCTTCTGGGAGCCTGCGCTTCCAAGGAGACAGAAGAAGATAAGAGCGGGAATGAGGTTGTGGAAGAGCAGGAGGAAAAGCCGGCAGAAGATGCGCCGACGGAAGGAGATTCCGCTGTTCAGGAAGATGATGAGCCCGAAACGGAAACAGCTGTAGAACCTGCGTATTCATTTAACGCTGCGGCAGAAAATGCGGACCGTTTGTTACAGGAGGCGATCGATCAGTATAAGGCTGCGGACTACACCCCTTTAAGCGAGCCTGTAAAGTACAATGTGCTGTGGCTCGGATTCACGCATGTTACCTATGAAGATCTGGATTTTCAGATGACGGATTTTGACAGGGAATATCTGGAGGCAGTTGCGCTTAATTATGAGAAATCTCTTGAGAGCATTACATCACACAGTCTGGATATTACGGTTGAGCTTCAATTTGTGGATGATGTTTATGAACTTTCACAGGCAGATGGCGATGACTGGCTGTATCTCGATCAGAAGACCGTGCAGCCCGTGATAGATAAATATGCTGCGGGAAAGGAATTTGACACGGTTCTTACCACTGTTCAGACAGCGGGTGAGGAGAATGTGAGCCGCAATGAGGATAAGGATGGTTATGGCATAAATTATGTGATGCTGGGGCTGGAAACAGCGGGACTGGCTTCAACCAGGGGATATTCTACGTTTGACCTGCAAAAGCCCAAGGAAGGGACTTATCCTTTGGAAGATCCGGAGATTCCTTCTTTGTATGCCACGGCAGTGGCTGTGCATGAATGGATGCACCAGTTGGAATATCTGGGAACCCTTATGGACATTGTATATCCCAATACGCATGCTTATATGGGACCGAATCAGTTCCCCGGATATAAGGAATATATAGCAGACGAAAATGATTATGACTTTTTTGAATTCTACAAGCTGGTATTAACCGGTAAACTCCCTTATGATAACGGGGATGGAGTTGATTATGTAGGCATGTATCCGAAGATGTGGCCTCTAATAAAGAGCAATGTCTACAATATGGGCAGCTTTACGGTAAAGGCTGCAGACGGTTCGGGATATCTGTGTGCCGAAGACGGCGATATCAGCCTTACGCTGGGCAGCGATCCCTGTGTATGGAATATACGTTATACATCGGAAGGCAGGTTTACACTGGTGCCGGAAGAGTTCCCGGATAAGCTGATCGATCTGGGCAATGCATGGGATATGGAAGGCAACACCATAGGTATCTGGGTTTATACCGGCTATGCAGATGCGCAGAGCTGGCGTCTGCCGCTTAATAATGACGGCAGCTATTCAATACAGAC
The DNA here is from genome assembly GCA_902787595.1 of uncultured Lachnospiraceae bacterium. The sequence continues at coordinate 7,914 of CADAHD010000133.1, read as the reverse complement.
GCCTTATGAGAGCGGACGCATCCTTACAGCCAAGAAGGGGGAGCAGGCGCTGCTGTGCAGCCCCGGAGCTGACGGTGTGCAAAACTGGCTGATAGAGCCTGTGGAGCAGTGAGTTTCGGAAGAGAGGCTGCATCATTATGCTGATCGGCCTCTTTAGTCATTGTGTTTGTCAAAGCTCCTGATTTTCAGGAGCTTTTTTGCTGGAACAAGCTGTGACTTCAAACCTGATTTTCCTAAAGTAGTTGGAAGTATATATATTTAGTGAGAAGGACGAAGGGATACAGTTCGGCGCTTTAAGAGGTCGATCAGAATCGACATGAAAAAGTGGAGCTGCTTCAACCAAATATATTTGATAAAATATACATTGACAAAATATAAAATGTGTGTAATAATCATCTCAGCTTAAGAAAACAGTACGAGAAGAAAAGACAAGAAACATAAGCAGAAAGGGCGGCTGACACGGAAACGAAACCCACAGTTATGATAGGAGGATAAAAAATGATCTACGATTATGAAGTAACCACAGGAAAAGGTGAGAAGCTCAGTCTGTCAGAGTACAAGGGAAAGGTTATACTTGTTGTGAACACAGCGACGGGATGCGGATTTACACCGCAGTATGCGCCCATAGAACAGCTGTATAAGGATTATCATGATAAGGGACTTGAGATACTTGATATTCCCTGCAACCAGTTTGGCGGACAGGCACCCGGCACCGATGAAGAGATCCATGAATTCTGCACATTGCACTTCAACACGACCTTCCCCCAGATGAAGAAGGCAGATGTGAACGGTGAGAACGAGCTCCCGCTGTACACATATCTTAAAGCGCAGAAGGGATTCGAGGGCTTTGATGAGCATGAACTGAAGGGACTGCTCGAGAATATGTTCAGCGCTGCAGATCCTGACTGGGCATCCAAGCCGGATATCAAGTGGAACTTCACGAAGTTTGTGATCGACCGCGAGGGCAACGTAGTAGCAAGATTTGAGCCTACAGCGGATATGAGCAAGGTTGAGGAGTGCATAAAGGCGCTTCTGTGAGACGTGTGAAGTGAGAAGCTATCAGCGCCCGTGAGTGTTGAGAAAAAAGAAGTCATAGCTTCGGCGCGTCGTGAAAAAGGGGCGTGAAAAATAAGAAGTCATGTCTTCGGTGAGGTGTAAGAAATGGGAAATCTTTTAGAAACCATTAAGGGAAGAAAGAGCGTGCGCACCTTTGACGGACAGATGATCAGTGAGGAGCACAGAAGGGCGATCGAGGAGTATATGAAAAATATACCCAACCCCTTTGAAATCCCTGTAGAGTTTAAGCTTCTTGATGCGAAAGAAAATGGGCTTTCAAGCCCTGTCCTTACAGGTGAAAAGCTGTATGTCGCGGGGAAAGTGCAGAAGAAAGCGTACGCGGAAGCAGCTTTTGGATATTCCTTTGAAAAGCTTGTGCTGTATGCATGGACGCTGGGGATAGGCACAGTCTGGATAGGCGGCACCATGAAGAGAGAAAAGTTTGAAGAGGCAGCGGGACTTAAGGAAGGCGAAATGATGCCTTGTGTCAGCCCCTTAGGCTATCCGGCGCAGAAAAAATCGCTCAAAGAGACGATGATGCGAAAGGGCGTGGGCGCTGATGCCCGCATCCCGGCAGATAAGCTTTTCTTTGACGGAGAATGGGGCAGGGCCTTGACTCCCGCTGCGGATATGAAAGATATATTTGAAATGGTCAGATGGGCGCCTTCGGCAGTGAATAAACAGCCCTGGAGGATCGTTGCAAAGGACGGGACATATCATTTTTATGAAAAGAAGGACAAAGGATATGTCCACGAAGCTACGGGTGATCTGCAGAAGACGGATGTGGGCATCGCATTATGTCATTTCGTCATGGGCGTTGAAGAGACGGGAAAGCAGGCTCATGTAGAAGTGAATGATCCCGGTATAGAGATACCGGGCGACGCGGAGTACATAGTGAGTGTAAAGCTTTCCTGATCTTAGTGCAGGAGGCATGTTCATAGCCCACCGGAGCCGAAGCCGGAAACATAATGCAGGAGGTATGAGTGATGAAGGTAGCTGTAAGATATTATACAAAAACCGGGAATACGAAAAAGCTTGCGGAAGCTGTAGCTGCAAAGCTTGGCGTGGAAGCGCTGCCTATCAGCGCAGCGGTCGACGAAAAAGTTGACATCCTGTTTCTGGGAAATTCTTATTATGCATTTAACATAGATCCGGAAGTGAGGGACTTTGTCAGATCGCTTGATAAGGAAAAGGTTGGGTGTATTGTGAATTTCGGTTCGGCGGCCATGCTGAATTCCACATATAAGAAAGTGAAGGCTGAGGCGGACAGGGCCGGGATCCCGATGAGCGAGAAGGAGTTTCATTGCAAGGGTGAGTTCAAGGGAATTCACAAGGGGCGCCCCAACGCGGAAGACCTGAAAGCGGCAGCCGCATTTGCAGAAGAAATCGTAAAAGGAGATAAAAAATGAATGAGACATTAAAGGTACTTGAAAGCAGAAGGCTATCCTTGAAAAACTCGGCATAACGGACGAGTATGAAGGCATAGGCCATTGCGCGCTGGGGTATGCGGCCGAGGCGGCAAAGGATCCTGCACCGCGAAAAGAAAACTACGTATACGAAATATGATCCTGCATTATTGATTCATTCCGAATAAGACTGTAAAATAAGATCATTCCGGCTGTCCTTTACGGGCGGCGCGGAATGGTCTTATTTTTATTTATGGGGGTACATCAGATGGATACAGGGAAAAAAGATCTGAGCGCGGAGGCACTTCAAGAGATGCAAAGATCCTTAATAATATAATCTGCGACTGCGGCGAGGCGGCGATAGTATTTCCGACTAAGGATAATGAGGCGGAGGGAAATCTGTATCTGTGCATGAAGGGCGGATATCTGCGCGTGATGTATCCGGCGCCGGAGCTGTGCCTGGATCTTAAGAGCTGGCAGGAATTCTGCGGTTTTGACCTGCATGGCGATCACGCATGGTTTGGCTTTGAAGTGGATAGCGAAACGGGTGAGGCGCGCATTATGCAAAGAAGCGATGCTCCGGTAAATGCTCCAGGGCCCGAAAAGAAAGTGATGATCAAAAGGGATCCGAGTGAAATAAATAAGGTATCGGTTCCGAAGTGCGTGAATAGCGATTACTACGGAAATGAGAGAGAAGAGACAGCCTTACCCGGGCCGTTTATAACTTATTAAGATTCCTGAGTATTATTGGTGAGGACATAAAAAATGATCATAGAAAGAATCAAGGAACTTGTAAAAGAAGCAGGAGAGATAATGCTGAATGCAAAGAGGCCCAAGATAATGGAAAAAGCGGGCCATTCGAATTTCTGCACGGAAACGGATGAAAAGATCCAGGCTTTTCTTATCGAAAGATTGAGTGAAGTGCTACCTGAGGCGGAATTTCTGGGTGAAGAAGACGGGCAGGATGTTTTTTCGTCAAAAATGAGCAGCGGCTTTTGTTTCGTTATAGATCCGATCGACGGAACCTCGAATTTCATCTACGAGTACAGACCGTCGGTAGTCTCCGTGGGGCTCTTAAAAGAAGGCAGGCCATACATCGGCGTTGTATACGATCCGTATGATGACCTGATGTTTTCTGCCGTTGCAGGCAAGGGCGCATATATGAACGGCGAAAAGCTGATGTCATCGGATGCGGCTCTTAAGGATTCGCTTTCTGTTTTCGGTACTGCGCCGTATTACGTGGAACTGCAGGAGAGAACGTTTGATATCGCAAAGAAGCTTTTGACTATGTGTGTTGATCTGCGAAGATCGGGGACCGCAGCTTGGGATATGTGCTGCGTTGCCATGGGCAGATGCGCCCTGTACTTTGAGCTGAAGATACAGCTGTGGGATTATGCTGCAGCGGCGCTGATAGCGCAGGAGGCCGGATGTGTTGTTACAGACACAGAAGGCAATCCGCTCTCTTACACGGGACCGTCTTCTGTAGTGTGCCGCGCAAGAGGCGTCAAAGAAATACCGGAATGTTTCAGTGAGCCGTGATCTGCCTGTCGTTGGATCATTTGATCACTATTTTGTTGTCATAATTAGTTTTATTGAGTGTTCCCCGGTAATTGACTTTTTTCATGATCATATTGTTGATGTTCATTACGATTTTATCGGGTTTATCGCTTTTACTATTGACATATTCTGATGTCCCGGCAACTACGCATACACGGATCTGCTTGCCTTTAAGAGGACCGGACTGAACTTTGTTTTCGCCGCGTTTTACCAGATCATCGGAGTAGGGGTTGCCTTCACCCCACTGATTATTGATAAAGTCGTAATATACGGGCATGGATTCTTTATCTCTCCAGTAAACAACAGAATAACAGGTAAAAGCTGCGTGCTGATCGCTGACTTTGGAAGTATGGTAATTTTTTCCATCAACTTTAAGCGTATAGAAAACCAGGAGAAAGGGATTGGGATCAACACCGGTCTTTTCAAAAATACTGCTGGTAAAACTCTTATATTTTTCTTTATCGTCACCGCGGCACATGATGATATCTTTATCTTCTGACATTGCGCTGAAATT
>CADAHD010000133.1:2290-3356 GCA_902787595.1 uncultured Lachnospiraceae bacterium | reverse complement strand
CATAAGCGCTTTTGCATTGACGATGTCTTCTTTCTTTTTGGCTTCATCGATATAACCCAGCAGCGCCGGTATAAGAACAGCGGCCAAAATGGCAAGTATAACAAGAACAACAATAAGTTCTACAAGTGTAAAGCCGCGGTTTTTTTTGATGTCGAAAATGTTTTTTGTATTTTTTGATGTAATACTCATAAGCAGATACCTTCGCGTTTATTATCATAGCATTATATTTATCGGCGTTTTTGCTCATAAATTTTAGCATGTACGGCCGTTTTTGTAAATGTTGGCTGAAAAAGGGGCAAAAAAAGTATATAGTGTAGTTGATCTGATTGATTATTGAATATTTCTCCGATTTCGGGCATAATGAGTGAAAAGAGGCTATATTTAGTGTACAGCGGTATCATTAAATGAACGGAATCCGGCAGAAAAAGAATACGCAGCTTTTTATACTGGCATTTGTAGCTGCCGGCTTTATCCATGTACTCGAAGTGGCAAGCCACAATATCCCCGAACCAAGCTATACGGTAGTAACATTTTTCTTCTGTCTGGTATTCATCATATATCCCGTAATGCTCATATTCTGGATACAGTCTGTTCACGCCAGACTGCTGCCATCCGCATCCAGGAGATATATGATAGCGACGGCAGCGCTGATGATCCTTTATCTATGTCTGCGGGCTTTCAGATACCGTTTTACGGAAAATGATATAGGTTTAAGATACGGCTGGTATGCATACTATGTGCCTATGACGCTTATGGCAACACTATTTTTATGTGTCTGCATACGTATGGGCAGGGGCAGGAAGAAGCGTGGGGATGAGAGGCTTCTTCTTATACCCGGCATACTGCTGGCAATGATCGTAATGACCAATGACCTGCATCATTTTGTTTTTGTTCCCAAACCCGAAACCGAGCATTTTATCGGAAGCGGCGGCACCTATACATATACGCCGCTTTTTTATCTGATCTATGCCTGGATAATCCTTACGGTCATCGCAGGCGTGATAATCCTGTTAAGGGAGAGCGGGCGCGGCGAAGGCTTTAAGAAGATGCTGCCGGTGATCATAGT
>CADAHD010000133.1:0-2271 GCA_902787595.1 uncultured Lachnospiraceae bacterium | reverse complement strand
GAGATCTGTATCCGTGAGCATCTTATCCCTCATAATGAAAACTACGCCGGCTTTTTCTCAAAGCTGCCGATGCCGGTTATGATAACAGACATAAGTCTTAAGCCCGTGCATTATTCGGCAAATATCATAGAGGCTGCTGAAGATCAGCTGAAAGCAGCTATCGACGAGCCTGTTTATATACAGCCCGATAAGAAGCTCATGGCCAGGAAGATACGCGGCGGGTACGCCTTCTGGATCGAAGACGAGAGCGCGGTACACAGCGCCAACGAAAGGCTGAAGGAAGCCAATGAACTGCTGGAGAGCGAAAATACCCTGATCGAATATGAGAATAAGCAGAAGGAAGAAAACGCCTATCTGAGCTCGCGCCATCATATCTATCATGAGATAGCAGAGAAGATGTATCCCTATCAGACCAGGATCAAACAGCTGCTGGATGAAGCCAAGCCCGGTGAAGCAGACTTTATGGAGCGTATTGCTTATATCTCTGTGCTTAATGCCTATGTAAAGCGTAAGACCAACTTCCTGCTGCTGGCGTCGGGAGCGGATAAGACAGACTTAAACGAGCTGCAGCTGGCTGTATCCGAATCGGGAAGATATCTTTCCTATGTGGGCGTAAAAACATCCGTGGATGAGAGCGGCTTTGCGGGAAAAGACGGCGCTGCGCATAGGGACGCGGAAAGCGTGACAGCGCTTTATGACAGCTTTGAACTGATAGCGGAGCAGCTGATAGGAAAAGCCACACTTCTGATGGTGTCCTATGCAGATGAGGGACTTAAGCTGGCGACGGATATGAAAGAAGATCCGGACCTTTCCGGCCCGCTGCTTAAGGCGCAGATCAAAAAGAGCGAAGGCATAATGTATATAACTATCCCTCTTGTGAAAGGGGGTGAGCAGTGATGAGCGTGATGCAGGCACTGTGTTCCTCCGGGAAAGAAGCGCTTTTAGTGAGCGTGATGCTGCTTATCCTGCTGCTGGCATTCATACTACTGGCGTTGCGGCGGCTTAAGCGCAAGGGCTTATTTGCGGCTCTGGCATTTGCGCAGTTTATACTGCATTTTATTATGTTCTTTCTGATGCTGGACGGTATATTTCATTATAACGATCCGTTAAAGCCCAGGAACTGGCCTGCAGCAGTCACTGCCTTTATGAGTCTGCCTGTGGCTGTAATAGTGGGCTTTGAGATAATATCAGCGCTTTATCTGGCTGTGGGATTTTACAGATTGAGGCGTTACCGTAAGGAAAATCTGACGCAGTGGGCTGTGAAGGAGGCAATAGACCTGCTGCCTGCCGGTGTTGCCTTTGCAGGGGAAGACGGAAAAGTGGTACTGGCAAATCTTGCGATGAACGCCCTGTACCGGCAGATGAGCGCAAAGAGCCTGCTGGATATCGCTCCGCTGGCAGAGATAGCGGACAGGACAGAAGAAGGGGATGATGATAAACTTAAGGGAGTATACAAGGATGGGAATTCTGTGTGGCAGTTTACCAAACAGAACATAGAGGAGAACGGGGCGGAATATACGCAGCTGACGGCAACGGATATAAGCGAGCAGGCAGCGATCAATGAGGAGCTTAAGGATAAGAACAGCAGACTTATGCAGATACGCGCGCGTCTGGAGATCTATAACCGTAACGCAGAGCAGATCATCATCTCCAGAGAGCTGTTAAACGCCAGGATGCAGGTGCATAACGAGACAGGGCATGTGCTGCTGGCGAGCCGCAGGTATATGGACAAGCCCGGTTCTGTAGATGAGACAGCGCTCCTGAATACCTTAAAGGTGACCAATACTTATCTGCTGCGTGAATATGAGGAAGATGATACGCAGCGCGATCCCTTAAGCGAAGCGATAGAGATGGCAAAGGCCATAGGCGTAAGTGTGAGCTTCACCGGTATGATACCCGCGGAAGGATCGCCCAGGAATATACTCTCGGTAGCCATAAATGAATGTGCAACCAATACCCGGAAACATGCGAATGGGGACGAACTTAAGGTGGATGTGCGGGAAGAGGAAGGATTCATAAGCTTTAGTGTGAGCAGCAACGGTGAAAGACCGAAGAAAAAAATAAACGAGACGGGCGGTCTGCTTACGCTGCGCACGGTTGCGGAGAATGCCGGCGGGACAATGGAGATAAATACACATCCGGAGTTTTGCATAGTTATCAGGATACCTGCGGTGTCATCCTGAGCGTGGGTGAAGTACTTAATGAGTGCAAGCGTAGCGCAGCACGAATTTAGTACGCACCTACCTGCGGAGCTTAGCGAAAGCAAGGCGG
>CADAHD010000132.1 GCA_902787595.1 uncultured Lachnospiraceae bacterium | reverse complement strand
CAAGGGCCAGGGAGAAAGGTCTTGATTTTACCGTGGATGTTGATCCTTCGATGCCTTCGCAGCTTTTCGGAGATGAGGTCAGGATCAAGCAGATACTGATCAATCTGTTAAACAATGCGATAAAGTACACGAAAGAAGGATCGGTGTCCTTATCCATACACAGCCGTAAGCTGGGGGCCAACAGGGTCTCGGTCACCTATGCCGTTGAAGATACGGGCATGGGTATCAGGAAGGAGAGCATACCTCATCTGTTTGACGCATTCAGGCGTGTGGACCAGGAGAAGAACCGCTATATCGAAGGCACGGGGCTGGGGCTCAGCATAGTAAAGCAGCTCGTGGATCTTATGGACGGAGATATCTCTGTAAACAGCATCTATACCAAGGGCTCGACTTTTGCTGTGACTCTCGAGCAGGAGATAGTTGATGAAAAGGCTATAGGCCACCTTAACCCCGAAACCTGGCATATACTGAGTTCACGCGAGCATTATCACCAGAGCTTTGAAGCTCCGGGAGCCAAGCTGCTGGTAGTTGATGATAATAATTCAAATCTTATGGTGACTGAGAAACTCCTGCGCGCTACAAAGGTGCAGGTCAGCAAGGCGCAGAGCGGCGCGGAAGCATTAAAGCTGACCCTGAAAGAGCATTTTGACGTCATACTCATGGACCATCTTATGCCGGAGATGGACGGCGTGCAGTGTCTGCATGCCATAAGGGAACAGGTAGGCGGACTATGCCGTAATACTCCCGTGGTCGTGGTTACGGCAAACGCCGGCAGCACCAATCAGTCCATGTATCAGAAAGAAGGCTTTGAGGCTTATCTGGTTAAACCCATAAGCGGAACATTGCTTGAGGCTACGCTTTTGCATGTGCTGCCCAGGGATGTGGTACACCTTAATAATATGTCCGATGAGGAGTTTGAAAAAAGCAGCGTGCTGCGTGAGACAAAACACCGTGTTCCGCTTATGGTTACCACGGACAGTGTTTCCGATCTGCCCGTTGAACTCTTAAAGCGTCTGCACATACCTGTGCTGCCTTATCACGTGCATACTTCCACCGGCAGTTTCCTTGACGGTATAGAAGCGGAAGTTGAGGCAGTGCTGAATTATATTTCCAGAGATGATGCGGAGGCCAGGAGCGAGAGTCCCAGTGTAGCCGAGTATGAGAGCTTCTTTGCGCAGTGTCTCTCCGAAGCGCAGTATATACTGCACGTGTCAATGGGCAAGCGTTCTTCGGACGGTTTTGCCAACGCCTGTGAAGCCGCGCTTTCTTTCTATAATGTTACGGTATTTGATTCCGGCCATCTTTCAAGCGGAATGGGACTTATGACACTTGCGGCCAGAGATATCGCGGAGAGCGCAATGGGTAGCCTCACTTCCGCAATGCTTAAAAAACTGGAGGAGTGCAAGGAAAAGATCCAGACAAGCTTTATAGTTGATTCTACTGAATATCTGCGGAAAGGCGGCAGGGTATCCGAGCGGCTTAACAAGTTCTGCACGGTGTTTATGCTGCATCCTGTCTTTATAATGAAGGACAGCCGCCTGAAAGCGGGAAACATCTTCTTCGGCAGCAGGGATTCGGTGCGCAGGAGTTATATTCACTGGGCGCTCAGAGCCCGCAGCAGCATAGATGATTCAATTCTCTTTATTACCTATGTGGGTATGAGAGACAGCGAGCTTAAGATTGTGGAAGAGGAGATAAGAAAGCTGGTAGACTTTAAAAAGATATATTTTCAGAAAGCGTCTCCTGCGGTGGGTATAAACTGCGGCCCCGGTACATTCGGACTGATATACAGAAGGAAATAGAAGTGTATGCATAATCTTATATATTTTGATATAGCGGCGGTTCCGATATATCTTATCATTATGAGTACGATCTTTTACAGGAAGATGACCAAGGGACGTTCAAACCGTCTCTTCCTGTTTATTGTGGGGGTAACCGTTCTGGCCATGTTTTTTGAGATGATGGAAAATCTGGCCTATATTACGGATATGCCTTATGCATTACGCGGTATCTGGGTCAAGATCTCGGTATACGGTTATTATGTGACCAGGCATTTGACCAATCTGATGTATCTGTTTTTTATCTTCTCTACGACCAGGACCTGGTACAGAGTGGATTCGATCGGCAGAAAGTTTATACTCCTGCTGCCGTATCTCGCGACTCTGGTAATGCTGGTGATAAACGAGAAAACACAGTGGATCTTTACCATCGATCCCGTTGACGGATATCACAGGGGGGCGAAGGTGATGATCATATATGCCCTGGCTTCCACCTATATGATCTTTGGCATCCTGTACCTTATCAGCTTAAAGAAGATGCTGGATATGGGATCCTGGATATCGTTGATGTCAATGTATTTCTTTAATATTTTTGCAGTGGTCGTCCAGTTTGTTGACGGCAGGCTGCTGGTGGAGTGTTTTGCCACTGCGCTTACTTTGCTCTTTGTTGTGAGCTTTATACAAAGGCCGGAGAAACAGGTGGATATGACGACGGGGCTGCCGGGATACCGCGCCTTTTGCGAAGAGATGGGAAAGATAAAGGTTACCGGCCAGAATGTGACCATCATGATAGTCTGCATGGGCAATGCCAATGACATGAACAGATATCTGGGCAATAATTCCTATTATTCTTATGTGAATGTGATAGCGGATCAGGTGACCTTATACGCCAGAAAAGAAAAGATAAACTGCGAACTCTATTTTGAACATCCCGGGAATTTCTACCTTATCATGGATAAGGATTACAATCCCGTGCAGGCCCTTCCCGCCGTGAGAGACAGCATCAGAAAACACGGCAGGGATACCCTCCAGACCGGGGCCAAGCCTGATAACCGCGTGGTAACCGTAAGATTTCCGGAAGATATCAGTGATATTGAGGAATTGCTGCGCTTCGGCCATAGTTTTGTGCGTTTTACCGATCCCGACAAGATCTACAGTAAAGGCGCCAGTATCATAAAGCGCAGGGAGTACCAGATAGAAGCTCATATGGATGAGATCATAAACCGCATGACAGAAAATTCCACGCAGGTATATTTCAATCTGCTGTGGTCTTCCGCGAAGAAAAGATATGTTTCGGCAGAAGCAGTGTTAAAGCTTAATGATCCGGTCTATGGGGAGATAGATACGGAGCTCCTTATGGGTGCTTCCGAAGAAAGAGGACTCAATCTTTTATTCGAGAACTATCTGATGGACAAAGTCTTTGAGTTTGCAGGCAGCGGAAAGCTTAAGGAGCTGGGACTGGGGCACATTTCCATGCGCATCTCGGTCGGCATGAGCATGCAGATGGATCTTTGCGATAAGATTTGGGAATTAAGGGAGAAATACAGAGTTGATCCCAAAGAGATAGAATTCCGCATAAAGGAATCCGTCTATGAGAATCTCAGCGTGGTGCTTGATGAGAATCTCCGCAAGCTTTCCATGCAGGGTTATCTTCTGGCTCTGGACGGTTTCGGAAAAGGCTATACCAACCTTCAGCATATGCTGACCATGCCCGTGAGTTCGGTGTGGCTGGATGAAAATCTGGTCAGGGCAGCAAGGACCAAAGGCGGAAGGTCGCTTTTAAGGGGCAGCATACAGATGCTCAAGGAGATACCGCTCAGGGTTATCGCGCGCGGAGTCGATGATGAGGAAAGCGTCGGGATACTGCAGGAAGACGGCTGCACATATATGATGGGCGCGGCTTTTGGAGGCACTGCCGAAAAGAGTGAATTAAAAAAACTGATAGATGAAGCTAAAAAGTAAGACCCGGAGGGACAGATGAAGTCTTCACATAAAAAAAGCGCGGGAGCGATAGTGATAATTACTATACTTCTGGTGCTGGTCACTATAATGGATACGCTGATGGTCTTTAATATGACCAGGGAGCAGACAAAAGAATCAGGAGCCTATCAGCTCCTTTCCATAAGCGGTAAACTGGAAGGAACGATCAATGATGCGGAAAAGCGCACCATGCAGATCGCGGTAACGGCGCAGGAGCTTTTAGATGACAAACAGACGCTGGAATCCTTTATCTACAACATGAAAAAGGAACTGCTGAATGAAGGCAAGGGCGCGCTGAATATCTATATTGCGGGTCCGGGCTGGGATATAATTCCCGACTTTGCGGACAGATCCCCTGATTTTGTTGCAACCGAAAGAACCTGGTATACAGGCGCCAGAAGAAAGCGCGGCGGCACTAATGTAACGCCGCCTTATGTTGATGTGGTAACAGGCCAGATCTGTTATACCATATCAGTGATGCTGGCGGATAATGAGACTGTGCTGGGTATCGATTATACAATGGATCCCATTCGCGAGCATATAATGCAGATGTATGAAAACGGTTCGCGTGAGGCAGCCATAGTAACGGGCGAGGGCATAATAGCCGGCTGTTCGGATGATATGCTGGTGCGTCAGAGTTTAAATGACGCAATTCCCAAATATGATCGTTTCGGAAAGCGACTGGATGCTTTACCGGAAATCATATCTGCAGCTTTTTCTGACCCTTATATTAAGCATCATGCTTTTTGCGGTGATCATAGCGCTCTATTCCTACACTATGCGCAGCCGTCAGAGGGCAGAAGATGCGCTGGCTTCAAAAGAAGCGTTCTTAAGCGGCATCAGCGGAGAGCTTAAGAGTCCGTTAAAAAAGATAATGGATATTTCTTCGGTCACGGATACCGGGGATCTGGAAGATTATCATGCGGCTATGTCAGGCATACACGAAGCCGGAGAAAAGCTGTCGGATATGATAGGGCAGATCCTTTCCTATTCCAGTATCGTTCATAACGAAAAAGGAAAGAAGCATGAAGAAAAGCATGAGCTTAAGGGGCGCATGAGCGCCAGATTCCGCGGGCTCATAGTATGTGTCATGGTGCTGGTAATGGCCCTGTCTCTGTATTCAAATATCCGGGCAACATACAACTGGGGCAAGGCTCAGCTTAAGAATGAAGTGAGGGAATATGAGGATCAGCTCACGCAATGGGTCAATACCCAGAAGAGCATACTCGATATGTTTGCGAGCACCATATCTACCAATCCCGAAATGCTGAATGATTATGACGGGACTATAGCATATCTCGACAGGATCAAGAACCAGTATCCGGAAATATCCGTTGTATATCTGGCCAATCCCGAGTTGGACCCTACAGTGTATATGAATAACGGCTGGAGTGGCGGCAGTGATTGGCATGTTGAGGAAAGGCAGTGGTATATAGATACCCAGAACAGCGAAAGCGGCTGGAGCATATCCTCACCGTATTATGATGAACAGACAGGCCTTTACTGCATAACCATATCAGAGCGCGTATATGATTATGAGACAGGCAGATTTATGGGTATATTCGCGATTGACTTTTATATGGATAAGCTGGTGGATATACTGGGCAGTTCTTATTCCGAAAAGAGTTTTGCTTTCCTGGTGGATCCGGCGGGAGGAATAATAAATCACCCTTACGGTAGTTATCAGATGACTGTTGACAATACTACCAATGTTTCTTCGCTTCCTTACGGTGAACTTAACCCCGACGGAGAGAGCACCAAGTTATTTAAGGAGTATGATAACAGTTTAAGACTGGTCATCGCCCACAGAAACAGTGAGAGCAGATTCACCGTTTATGTGGTCAGCACCATATGGAGCATCTTCGGAAGAGTGTTCATAAACGGCGGGATCTGTCTGATAGCCTTTCTTGTATGTATCGTGATGGTATACCGTCTGCTGACGGATCTTATAGCATGGCAGGAAGAGGCTAATGAACGCCTGAAAGAGGCGGCCGATAAGGCGATTGCCGCAGGCCGCGCAAAAGGACAGTTCCTGGCGCAGATGAGCCATGAGATCCGCACGCCCATAAACGCTGTGCTGGGAATGAATGAGATGATACTCAGGGAATGCCCCGATGAAAAGATACTGGACTACTCCGAGAATATACGCAGCGCGGGACGTACGCTTTTATCCCTGATAAACAGTATACTTGATTTTTCGAAGATAGAAGACGGTAAGATGGAGATCATAGCGGTTAAATACGATACCGCTTCAATGATAAATAATCTGGTCAATTCCATACAGGAGAGGGCAAGGAATGCCGGGCTTGAGTTTAATGTTATAGTGGATGATACGCTGCCGTCCATGCTCTACGGCGATGACATGCGGGTGAGTCAGGTAATAATGAACCTGCTCACGAATGCGGTAAAGTATACAGAGAAGGGATCGGTGAGCTTAAGCCTTCATACGGAGGAGACAGACGGCAACGATGTAGAGATACTGGTTGAAGTTAAAGACACGGGTATCGGAATAAAGAAAGAAGACATGGGAAAGCTCTTTGCTTCTTTTGAAAGGATAGAAGAAAAGAGAAACCGCAATATAGAAGGCACGGGACTGGGCATGAGCATCGTAACGAGACTGCTGGAGATGATGGACAGCGAGCTCATGGTAGACAGTGAATACGGCGTCGGCAGTAAGTTCTCCTTTGTGATCAAACAGGGTATAGCGGATGCAACGCCCATTGGCGATTATACGCAGAGGCTTCTGGAAGCAAGAAAGAAGAACGGAGAAAAAAAGCAGCTTAAGATGCCCCGGGCTAAAGTGCTGGTAGTCGATGATAATGCAATGAACATCAAGGTTGCCGTAAACTTTTTAAATCTCTACGCCATCAAGGCGGATACGGCGAATTCCGGTGCAGAGGCCATTAAGCTGTGCGCAGGCAGGCAGTATGATATGATCTTCCTGGATCATATGATGCCGCAGATGGATGGCATTGAGACATTGGAAAAGCTTAAAGAGCAGAAGCTTCTTCCTGAGCAGACCAGAGTGATAGCGCTTACTGCAAATGCTGTGATAGGGGCAAAGGAGAGTTATCTGGAGGCAGGCTTTGACGACTATCTTTCAAAGCCTATAGAGATAGAGCAGCTGGAAGAAAAGCTGCTTAAGTATCTTCCGGAGCACGGAGAGGAGACAGAAGATGCGAAAGCCGGGAATACTGCCGACAGCGTAAAAACCGGAGGCTATCATCTGATAGAATTTGATGATGACGATGATGAAGAGACAGCGCCTGATGCCGCGGAGCTTGTGACAGAGTTTAAGAAGCTGGGCTTATCGACGGAGGATGGCCTGCGATACTGCGCCGGCAGTGAGGAATTCTATCTCGAAGTGCTTAGGGATTTTATGGAGGCCGGTGAAGAAAAGAGATCTAATATCGGCAGCCTGTACGGGGAAGAAAGCTGGAAGGATTATGAGACCGCTGTTCATGCGCTTAAGAGTTCCGCAAAGACCATAGGCGCGATGGAGCTGTCCGAAGAGGCCAGGGATATGGAGAATGCGGCTAAGACGCTCGATCTTGAATATATACATGACAAGCACGAAAAACTGATGAAGGATTATGCTGCGCTGCTGGAAAGAATGCAGGGCATCATGGACGGTAAAAAAGCATGAGCTATATAACCACGATAACGGGAAAACATTTTGATCCTATTGAACCGGAGAGGAGTCTGATAGATATATATGATATCGCGCATTCGCTTTCGCATGTGTGCAGGGCCAACGGGCATATGAAACATTTTTATTCCGTGGCTCAGCATTCCATGGCCTGCGCGCGAGAGGCTGCCGGACGCGGATATGATAAGGCAGTAGTGCTGGGTTGTCTTTTGCATGACGGCAGCGAAGCTTATATGTCGGATGTTATCCGTCCGCTTAAGAGCATGATGAGTTATTATCTTGAGGCAGAGGACAGACTGCAGAATATGATATGGGAGAAGTTTATCGGACACATTCCCGATGAGCATGAAAGAGAGCTTATTTTTGAAATAGACGATCAGATGCTTTCGCTGGAATTCAAAGAACTCATGGCAGAAGCCTTAAATGATGAGTATAAGAAGCTGAAGTGCGCTGTTGATATTTCTTACCGGCCGCAGGCTGATATCAGGGCAGAATTCATCAGGCTTTTTGAAGAGGTAAGCAAAGATGCTTAATAAGCTGAGGGTACAATTTGTGCTGGGAGCGACGCTGGCTGTGCTTATAGCCCTTATGATGGTTATGGTGCCGGTGTATTTTCTGGTGGGCAGCGCATTTACGGCGCAGATGGACGCCATACTGGATGTGCTGATACAGAATGACGGTGATATGCCGGTGAACCGCGTTCGAATCGAGGGCAACCGTTTTATCGAGATCACCGAAGAACAGCAGTTTGAGACCAGGTTCTTTTCCGTTAAATTTGATGAGAACGGTGAAGCTGTAAATATCAACACCTCTTATGTGTTTTCAATAGATGAGGATGAGGCGCTGCAGATCGCCGGACAGATCAGACAGAGAGGACGCTTAAGCGGCAGCATATTATATGACGGCAGCAGGTATCTGTATAAATCGGCGCTGCGTTTTGATGAAACACTGATAGTGTTTGTGGACTGTACCTCCAGATACTGGATAATACGTCAGGCCATGATGTACCTGATCGTTGTGGGACTGGTCATACTGCTGATATTCAGTCTTATCATCGGCAAGCTTTCCACGCGCATAGTACAGCCTTTTATCGAAAACAGTGAGAAGCAGAAACGCTTTATCACCAATGCGAGCCATGAACTCAAGACACCGCTGGCAGTTATATCGGCAAATACCGAGATGCAGGAGCTGGAAGGCGGAAAGACCAAATGGACCGAGGCTACGATGAGACAGGTTAAGCGGCTTAATGCGCTGGTATCGGAGCTGGTCACTTTGTCCAGACTGGATGAAAAGGACGAGATAAAGCTTTCGGATGTCAATGCCACTGTGATAGTAAAGGAACAGGCGGATTCTTTTGAGCAGGTCGTGACCACGCAGAATAAGCATTTTGAGCGCAGCATAGCAGATGATGTGATAGTAAAAGCCGAGGAGAGGAGCGTGCAGGAATTGTGCTCCATACTTCTGGACAATGCAGCCAAGTATTGTGATGAAGGCGGCTGCGTAAAGATAGAACTGACCGGCGGAAAAAATGCGCGCCTTACGGTGAGCAATGACTATGCCGCGGGAGAGGGCGTTGATTACCGCCGTTTCTTTGACCGTTTTTACAGGGAGGATGAATCGCATAACAGCAAAAAGTCCGGCTTTGGCATCGGACTTTCCATTGCCCAGGAAATAGCAAGGCGCCTGGGGACAAGGATACAGGTGAGCTATAAGAATAAGACCATCAGCTTCAGCATAAGCTTCAGATGAGCTCTGCTTTCTTTAAGCTGTAGCTTCCTCCTTCTTCGCCGGCGATCACCAGCGTTGCGCCGATCGCTTTCAGTTTATTGCGGAGGAAGGAGATATACATCCAGACAGCATCGGAATCGGCGTCTTCTTCGTGCCAGAAACGTTCCAGCAGATCTTCGGTGGAAAAGAAGATATCGGGATTGTTCATGAAAAGCTCCATCAGTCTTATTTCCCTTGAGGCAAGGCTGATGGTGTTTTTGCATGATAACTCTGCCTTCTCGACATCAAGCGATACATCGTTAAGCTTAAGCACCCGGGGAGTATAATCATTGCGGCGCCTGGTCATTGCACGCACCCTGGCCAGCAGCTCGCCCATGGCGAAAGGCTTTGAGAGATAATCGTCTGCGCCGGCATCCAGTCCGCTGATGCGGTCGTCAACCTCGGCTTTGGCGGTAAGAAAGAGTACCGGGGTAAGTATGCCCAGGCGGCGTATTTCTTTTACGGCGTCAAGTCCGTCCATAACCGGCATCATCCAGTCTGTTATGATCAGATCATAAGCATCTGTCCTGGCGCGTTCAACTGCCTGTGCTCCGTTTTCTACAGCATCTACCACATAATCGGCGTGCTCCAGCATTGCTTTTAAAACCTCGGAAAGATCGCTTTCATCCTCGGCAAGTAATATCTTCATAATCTTTATCCCCGTTATTTTCCCCTGATCAGGTCGCGTATGGTCTGCAGCGACACATCGCAGGAAGCCAGTTCTCCGGCGCAGCGCTTAAGTTCTTCGCTGATAAGCTCCGGATGGCGTATATCTTTTTTATACTTGAGTTCGTGTTCAAGAGCGGCCCAGGTGTCCATGGCGATAGTGCGCAGCTGTATCTCGGCGTAGTATCTGCCGGGAGTGTTTCCGTCCACGTCTGTACGCTCATTGCCGATCTCAACTATCATGTGATAGCTGCGGTAACCGTTGGGCTTGGCGTTGCTTATAAAGTCCTTTTCACGGATCACCTTTATACCCGGAAGCGTGCGCAGAAAGTTTATGTTCTTATTCAGATCGTCGAGAAAAAGACATACTATGCGTATGCCTATGGCGTCGTAGATCTCTTTCAAAGCGCTGTGGGTATTAAGAGGCAGGCCGTCGCGTTCGCATTTTTCGGCCATGCTGTCGGGACTCTTTATGCGCCAGCTCAAGTGCTCATAGAGTTTGTCGCCATGCTCATCCATGTAGGCGTTTGCATAGGCGTTTATCTTTTCCTGCAGATCCATCGCTATGGACTGAAGGGTATTTTCGTAATCGCCGTAAATAGTATTCATAAAAGATATTTTACCATAAGGAGTATTCCGAGTAAACAGCGGGCCATTCCGGGAATAGTTTTTGATAATCGCTTATGTTTATGTTATAATACCCGCTATGAGTGATCTGAGAGAGCTGGCAGTATTCTGCCACAAAATGTATAATGCTATCCACGCCGGTTTTGATGTGGAAAAAGCTTTTGTCGTAATGCAGGATGACAGCGACGGCAAGCTCAACCAGGCTATCAGGCATACGCATGCGGGAATAGTCAGGGGGATGAATCTGAGCGAAGCCATGCGGCGCGATGAAGCTGTATATACTTCCGAACTGGTGGATGCTGTTTTTGTTACGGAACAGACCGGTCATATCGAAATGGCTTTTGAGCGTATGGGAAGGCGCTTTGACATACAGCTGGAAACCCGCAGAAAGATAAGGAATGCGGCTACCTATCCCATTATAGTCCTGATCGTATTCATTATAGCGCTGTTTGCCGTTGCGAGCGTTTATAAGTTCACGCCGCTTGCCATTATGATATCGGC
>CADAHD010000131.1 GCA_902787595.1 uncultured Lachnospiraceae bacterium | reverse complement strand
GGATGGACTGGATATAAAGCCGGATGGCATATATGTGGATGGTACCGTGGGCGGTGCCGGACACAGCGGCGAGATAGCTAAAAGACTTGGAGATGACGGAAAGCTATATTGCTTTGACCAGGATGCGGAAGCACTGAACGTAGCGACTGAAAGACTTAAGCCGTACGGTGATAAGGTTACGCTGATAAGAAACAACTTTGAAAATGCAGTTTCCGACCTCATTCAAAGGGGCGTAGCAGGAGCGGATGGGATCCTGCTTGATCTGGGGGTTTCCTCCTACCAGCTGGACAATGCAGAGAGAGGCTTTTCCTATCGCTACGATGCGCCCCTTGACATGAGGATGGATAAGGACAATCCGATCAGCGCATACACGATAGTAAATGAATACAGTGAGACAGAGATCTTTCACATTATAAGAGATTACGGCGAAGAAAAATTCGCAAAGAACATTGCAAAGAAGATAGTGCAGGCAAGGCAGGATAAGGCGATAGAAACAACCTTTGAACTCAACGAGATCATAAAGGCTGCGATACCCGCCAGAATGCGCCAGGACGGACATCCTTCCAAAAGGAGTTTTCAGGCGATAAGGATCGCCTGCAACAGGGAACTGGATGCGCTGGAAGAAGCGATAGAGCCTATGACAGATTTCCTGAAACCGGGCGGAAGGCTCTGCATAATAAGCTTCCATTCACTGGAAGACAGGATAGTTAAGGATACATTCAGAAGGCTTGAAAGACCCTGCACCTGCCCGCCGAACTTTCCGCAGTGCGTATGCGGCAAGGTATCCAAGGGCAGAGTGGTCAGCAGAAAAGCGATAACCGCGACCGAAGAGGAACTTTCGGAGAATAACAGATCAAAACCGGCCAAGCTGAGAATATTTGAAAAAGCGTAAAAAGGAGTCAGAAAGATGGCATCAGCAGCAAGAATGAATGCAGTAAGAAGAGAAGAGAGAACAGCAGCGGATATTCATCCGATAAGAGAGCAGAGACGCAAAGAGAAGAACGGAGTCAGACTTACCGTGTCCACACTGCTGATCCTTTTTGCGGGCTTTTCACTTGTTATACTTTCTGTAATGTATTTCATAAGAACCCAGAATACCCTGACTATGAGCAGGAATCAGTATTCATCAAAGCTTTCGCAGTATGAGGAACTCAAAAGGTCCAATGATCTGTATGAGGAACGTATCATAAGCAAGGTCGACATGAATGAAGTGGCCAGGATCGCGGAAGAAGAGCTGGGAATGCAGCGTGCGAGCGAAGGACAGATAATATCCTATTACGGACAGATAGATGATTATGTGAAACAGTACACGGATGTACCGGCCTATGAGTAGATGATGTAAGAATACGAAAAGAGAACGTAAGTTGGAAGAACAAAAAAAGGTCAGGCGAAGAAAAAGAAGAAAACATTCCTCTGAAACCTCAATGTCTAATACTATATCAAAAAAGATCGTTTTCATGGCGCTGGTCATGATGCTCTTTTTTGCTTTTTTGGTATTCAAGACATGGACCATTATGAGAGACGACGGGGAAAGATATAAAAAGCAGGTTCTTAACCAGCAGAAATATGACTCGCGCGCTATCCCCTATCAGAGAGGCGCGATAATGGACCGTAACGGAACACTGCTGGCATACTCGGAGCGTGTCTACAATGTTGTTCTGGACAGCAAAATGGCCTGGAACGACGAGGATTCGATAGATACGACGATCAATGCGATCGAAAGCACTCTGGGGCTGAAACGTGAAGATATCACTAAGTATCTGAATGAAAATCGGGAGAGCCAGTACCACATCCTGGGCGTTGTGGATTACGATCAGCGTCAGGCGTATGAAACTTATGTGACCAATTATAACGAGACGGTTGCTGAAGAAAATAAGAACAGTGAAAACAAACGCCCTGCGATCAATAAAAAGTTTATATGGTTTGAAGATAAGTTCAGGCGGACATATCCCGCCGGGACTCTTGCCTGCGATGCTATAGGCTTTACGACTGCTGACGGAAGAGGGCAGTACGGACTTGAAGAATACTATAACGATGTGCTGACCGGCAGGAACGGCCGTGAATACGGTTATCTTACGGCTGAGAATGCACTCGAGCGCACCGTGGTCCCGCCTGAAAACGGATATACTCTTGTAACTACTCTGGATTCTTACATACAGCGCGTATGTGAGGAAAAGCTTAAAGCCTATGATGAGGCACATGCCGGCGAATTCCGTGAAAATGAAATGGGCGCCGACAATACGGGCGTCATAGTGATGGATATCCACAGCGGCGAGATCCTGGCCATGGCCAGTTACCCGTATTATGACCTTAACAATCCGAAAGATCTTTCCATGTACAGCGATATAGAGGTTGAACAGCTGGCCAGGCTGGGAGGCTGGAAGGAAGAGTTTACCGAAGGGGAAACGGCGGAGGAAAGGAAAAAGAAAGAGGATGAAAGACTGGAAAAGGCCAGACAGACCCTCTGGAAGAATTTCTGTATCTCACAGTCCTATGAACCCGGATCGGTATGCAAGACATTTACCGTGGCCGCGGCTCTTGATGCAGGCGTTATACATGACAGTGATACTTTTGACTGCCGCGGATTCCTTACTTTTGGTGAAGGTAAAAACGCTACGACCATAAGATGCCACCAGAGATATGGCGACGGTATCATCACATTAAAGCAGGCTGTTGAAAAGTCCTGTAACGTAGCTCTGATGCTTATAGGATCAAGGCTGGGCAAGGAGGATTTCCTCAGATACCAGAGGAATTTCAATTTCGGTCTGCGCACCAATATAGATCTGGCCGGTGAGATGCGTACAGCTACTCTGGTGTTCAATGAAAAGAACATGGGCACCACCGAGCTTATGACATCTACTTTCGGACAGGGCTTTAATGTGACTATGATACAGAACATCAGCGCATATGCCAGTCTGGTGAACGGCGGATATTATTACAAGCCGCATATGGTCAAGCAGATCAAGGATTCGTCCGGAGCTGTGGTTGAGAATGTAGAACCTGCCATTGTACGTCAGGTTGTTTCGGAGAGCGTATCCCGCCTCATGATCGATTACTGTATAGGCGTTGTTGATGAAGGAACGGGTACAAGAGCACGTCCGGCAGGTTACCGCATAGGCGGAAAGACCGGTACGGCAGAGCGTTCCGGACAGGGTAAGAGAGACTATACCGTTTCGTTTATGGGCTTTGCACCTGCGGATAATCCCCAGATTGCGATATATGTGGTAATTGACAGGCCCAATACCGCAACACAGGAAAACGGTACCAGAAATGCCTGCCTGCTCTGCAGGGATATACTTACGGAGATACTCCCGTATCTTCATATATTCATGACGGAGCCTCTTACGGCAGCCGAGCGCAAGGAGCTGGAAGAGAAGGGACTTAAGGATACACTGTCGCAGAACAGCATTTCAGGAAACTCGGCGTCACAGAATGAAGCTTCGGCGCCTGTGCCTATGGAACCGCAGGAGGATATAAGGGTTCTGCCGGATAACGGAACGGGGTATATTCTTGATCCTGTGAACCATGAGCCACTTGATCCTGAGACGGGAGTGCCGCTTGATCCGGATTCGAGCATATTCCAGGATGGTGAGGGCAATCCGATCGATATAACAGTGCTTACGGATGAAGAGACGGATATACAGGATCCAAGAGAATAGCGTGGAGAGTATAGAATGAAAGATGTAATGATCGCCATAATAGTATCTTTTGCGGTGAGCGCAGCCCTTGGCCCTTTTATCATACCGCTTCTGCTGAAGCTTAAAGTGGGGCAGACTGTAAGGGAAGAAGGACTTGAGAGCCATAAGGTGAAAAACGGTACACCTACCATCGGAGGACTTATCTTCCTGGCGGGAATAGGCGTGGTATCAATAATATTCGGGAAAAAATATCCGATGATGATGCCTATGATGATTTTGATTGTTGCTTTCGGCCTGATAGGTTTTATAGATGATTTTATAAAAGTCGTTCTCAAAAGGTCCAAAGGCCTTGCTGCATGGCAGAAGTTTACTTTGCAGTTTCTTGTGACTGCGGCCTTTGCGTGGTTCCTGGTAGTGTATGAAGGCATCAATCTTGATATGATAGTGCCTTTCGTGAAGAAAGAAGTGGATCCGGGTTATCTGGGACTGCCTATCCTTTTTGTAGCCGTGCTGGGTACGGATACGGGAGCGAATTTCACAGACGGCGTGGACGGACTTGCGGCATCTGTTACATCGGCGATAGCTTTGTTTTTTATAGTTGCGGCTTATGTTCTGGGAGGCGAAGGAGCGCCTGCGGTTGCTGTAGTGGCTGCATCTGTGCTGGGCGGACTGCTTGCGTTCCTGCTCTTTAATGCAAACAAGGCAAAAGTGTTTATGGGAGACACCGGGGCGCTTGCGCTTGGCGGTTTTGTGGCCGGCGCGGCATATATGCTTCATATACCGCTTTTGCTCCCTATAGTTGCGATCATCTATGTGATAGAAGTAGCGTCGGTCATGCTGCAGGTATCGTACTTTAAGCTGACTCACGGAAAGCGCATCTTTAAGATGGCTCCGATCCATCATCATTTTGAAAAGTGCGGATGGTCGGAAACGCAGGTGATGACGCGTTTTACTGTAATAACGATAATAGCGGCGGCAACAGCTTTGCTGTCACTGGTCTGAATGAGGAGAGAATATGGAACTCAGAAATCAAAAGGTTATTGTAATGGGCGCCGGAAAGAGCGGTATTGCTGCGGCGCAGCTGCTCGATCAGATAGGGGCAAAGATAGTTCTTTTTGATCAGAATGAAAGACTGGATATAGAAGAGCTTATAAAGAAGATCCCGCCTGATGTACATGTTTATGCAGGGGAACTTCCGGAGGAAGAGAAGAAGGATGCAGCGCTTTTGGTGATGAGCCCCGGTATCCCTGTGGATACGCCTTTTGTGGACAGCTTCAGGGATTTGGACATCCCGGTATGGGGTGAGATAGAGCTGGCCTACCGTTATTCGAAGGGCAGGCTGATAGCCATAACGGGCACTAACGGGAAGACTACGACCACTGCGCTTACCGGACATATCATGAAAGACTGGTATGCTGACAGAGGCATTGACGGAAATGTGTATGTAGTGGGCAATATCGGAGAGCCTTATACGGAGATAGCACTCAAGACCAAAGAGAATGATACCGTGGTGCTGGAGGTTTCGAGTTTCCAGCTGGAGACGATCGATCTTTTTCATCCGCAGATATCGGCTATACTGAATATCACGCCGGATCATCTGAACCGTCATCATACCATGGAGGCTTATACAGCCTGCAAGGAAGCTATATCAAAGAATCAGACTTCAGGTGAGTACTGCATACTGAACCATGAGGATGAAAGACTCAGGGAATTTGCGGCTGAACGCTGCTCTGCAAGAGTATCATTTTTCTCATCCGCACAGAGGCTGGATGCGGCTGACAGGCCGGCTGTGAATCTTTACTATGAAGACGATAAGATATATTCGGTATCACGCTTCCCGGCAAATCTTGATATGGGCGGCGAAACACAGCTGATGGATATCCATGACATGAAACTTCTGGGCATCCATAATGTGGAGAATGTAATGGCTGCAATAGCAATGTGCACTGCTGCAGGAGTACCGATGGAAAGGATAATCAGTTCCGTGTGTTCGTTTGAGGCTGTAGAGCACAGGATAGAATTTACCGCTACGGTCAACGGGGTGGACTATTACAATGACTCCAAGGGGACTAATCCCGATGCGGCGATCAAGGGCATTCAGGCCATGGTAAAAAAGACCGTGCTGATCGGCGGCGGATATGACAAGCAGAGCGAATATGATGAATGGATAGAGAGTTTTGACGGAAAAGTGTCGTATCTGATACTGCTGGGGCAGACGGCGGAAAAGATCAAAGCCTGTGCGGAGACGCATGGATTTACGGATATTGTAATGGTTGCGGATATGGAAGAAGCGGTCAAAAAAGCGGCCGAGCTGGCCCGCCCCGGAGAAGCGGTGCTTCTTTCGCCTGCCTGTGCAAGCTGGGGAATGTTTAAGAATTACGAGGAACGCGGACGTATCTTTAAAGAACTTGTCAGGAGTCTGTAAGGGATGGAGGAAGAAAAGAGAAAAAAACACAGACGGAAAAAGCGTCCGCAGAAAGAAGCTGTGGTCATTCCCGATCCCGCCACTCTGATAGCGCTTTTTGCGCTGATGATAATCGGAGCAATCATGGTGTATTCCACTACATCATATACTACCGATCTGAATGCTCAGTCAAACTTTTTGAGAAAGCAGCTTATCGCGGAACTTATCGGTATCGTGGGAATAGCGTTTGTATACCTTATGCCGTATGATTTTATCAGAATGTTCGGCGGTAAATTCTGGAGAAGGCTTATACTTATAGCATCCGCAGGGTCGATACTGCTGCTTAAAACATCCATGGGCAAAACCGTTAACGGCGCTACCCGCTGGCTTGAGCTGGGGCCTCTGGGCCAGGTGCAGCCCGCCGAGATAGTCAAGATAGCGGTACTGGTATTTATTGCGGGCTATATTGCGGAAAAGAAAGAAGAGATAAACGACCTGAAGACATATGGTCTGCCGCTAATAGTAAC
>CADAHD010000130.1 GCA_902787595.1 uncultured Lachnospiraceae bacterium | reverse complement strand
ATCACATCGGTCTGATGCGCTTCCGCGGGTCCGTAACAAATCAGATTGATAGATACTGCCCCTTCAAGGTAATACAGATTTTCCAGTGTACCTTTCATGTATTTCCCGCTTGTGATGTTTCCGTATGTCGGACCCGTATAGTAATTGTGGAAAACGATCTGGAACTCTTCCGGATATTCGCTTAATGCCTCTCCGTTCATATAAAAACGCACAAAGACTCTTCTACCGTTCACTGCTGCATATTTCATGCCGCCCGCATCATAGAAGCGCATACGGAGCACGCCGTTCTCATCGATACGGCCGCTGCCGTTGGCCTGTACAGTCATACTGTCTTTGCCGTCTTCCCATATTCCGATCTCTGCTCTGATCAGGCTGTCTGCAGCGATCGGTCCACGGAAGCAGAACTCAAAAATATCCTTCTTCCAGTTGTACTCCGCCGAATTAAGGCCGATCTCGGAAGTAAAATCTCCCTGCAATGCTCCCGCACGGACCTTCTTTTCCGCATCCGGGCGCAAATCTGCCACATTCTTCCCGTCAATAAGAATGGAGTATTCCTGCGTGGGTTCAGCCGAAAGGACCTTTTCCCAGTTATCCTTCTTCCTCAGCTTAAATACATATTTATCAAATCCGTAATAGTCCGCTTCTTCCTCATAACGATTATCGCTCCGCTCGAACTGTCTGACGGAAACCGCCTCTGTATAGGTTTCTCCTCCATCCGCGATCACCGGTGCACCTGAAAGCGACAGATTCTGGCCGTAAAGCTGTACATAGACATATTTATCGTTATTACCGTAACCATATACGGGAGCTTCGCCGGCTACCACTACGGGATCTGCGGATACATGAACCTTTCCTTCCACTTTCAGAATCTGTTTTCCGCTCTCGTCATAGTAATAAACATCATAATCACCTGCTGCCGGAACAAGAACACGTTCGAAATAACCATAGATCCCGGTCGCATTGTACACCAGATCTCCGGCGGTCTCTACTTTATAAGAATTTCCCCCCAGCAGATCGCTGAATATCTCCGCGCAGATATTCCCCACGCTTACCCCAATATCGTCACTGGTGAAATATACCTTTTCACCCTTCCGGATCTCGGCCCGGCAAGGAATCTCTTCCTCTTTCAGCGTATTGGCAGAAAGCGTATGAACCAGATAAAGCGAAGACATGCCCGGGGTGATATACTCATCCGACGGCTTATACTCCGGCTCTTCGAAACGCATGGTTACGGTCCGGTCACAAAGTGCTTCCGTGTGATACTGATCCCTGATCATGATATGTAAGCTGTAATCCTTCCCTGTTTCCAGAGAAAAGTCATTCTTAATATCCGAAACCACAAATGTCCCGTAATTGAAATCAGCGTAATAGTTCACGCCTTCATCATCGCTGTTATAGGTCTTGCTCACACTTCCCATGCTCACGGTGAAACTGTAGCGCCTGGTGTCGTTTTTACCGTCATAACGGAGCACAAGAGGGAATTTCCCGGCCGCATCAGTATAGACACTCTCCAATGCTTTTACTTCTCTTTCCCTGGGTTCATCGTAACTTATCTCACCGCGAAAACCGGCTCTGTTATGCACTTCGTCGTATGTAACATAATTTCCCGCCAGCCACAGGGATTCCCATTTCACACCGGAAAGCTTCGGCAGCGTTTCGATCTCGTTGGCAGCCAGATTCACACTCCGCAGTTCTTTCATGGAAAGCAGAGGACTGATATCCGTAATGTCATGCCCTATGATCTCCAGTGTCTGCAGCGAAGGCATTTTTTCGGGAATATCCTCCAGAGATGTGATAGGCGCAGTACCGCCGATCCCCTCGATATGGAGATTTTCCTGGCTTGCCAGACTTACATTTGTAAGCTCCCATCCCTGAGCCACCAGCTCATCATAAAGCGCCTTGTCCTTAAAGTCGTCCCCTGTATAGGCCACGACCGCTCCGGACCGCATGGTATGAGGTGCTTCGGCGCTGCCGTTCTGATAGAGGATCTCTCCGGGTCTGAAAGGTGAAGTAAGAGTCAGATAATAATGATACTCCTGATCCGGCTCCATATCCTTTATGCTGAAGGATACGTGCTCCCCATCATCCATAGCTCTGGTGACTTCCCAGTATTCGCTGTCTAAAGCTTTTTTGTAATACAGGCTTACATGATAATCATCAACTTTATAAGCCGGTTTCAACTCGAAATCTGCCGCAACACCTGTCAGAAGTTCGTTAAAGTCTACAGTAATAGTGCGGGCAGAGGATGCCCTCTTTTTGATCTCATTTCCGCTCAGTACCCTGTCGATATTAGTCTCATCAGCTCCGTCTCCGGTATAAACCACCAGACGTATCGTTGCATTGGAAGAAACAGGGACAG
Organism: uncultured Lachnospiraceae bacterium; assembly: GCA_902787595.1. The sequence goes on along the minus strand of CADAHD010000130.1, from coordinate 8,815 downwards.
ACGTTTCGTACAGCGGATCTGTACCTTCTCCGGCATCTTCTATTTTACTTATACTGATATCCGGAAGTACGTTTCCGCCTCCGTCCAACACTTCGCTTCTTACAATATTCTCACCGTCAGGATTTGATATACGGAAACGTACGGTCTCCGCTTCATAACCGTAATCAACTATCGTTACGTCATTGATGCTGACCGCACTCTCACTCAATCCCTCCTGAGTGGTAAAGCTGCTAACATCTGATACAAAGCAGTATCTGCCCTGATCCTGCAAAGCAATACGATAGCGGTACTCCGTCCCGGGTTTCAGAGCTCCTTCCTTTCCCAGATTAAAATCGGCGAAAAAAATCTCCTTTGTCCCGTCATCACTGTTTATATAAGCAGACTGCATCAAAGTTTGAGCCTGCTGATATTCATCCAGAGAATCTGCCACATTTTTACCGCTGAAGAGATCCTTTGCGGATTCATCCGTATAGATTATGATCGGATCAAGCACCCGAAGCCAATCCTTTGTTTCCCAGTCGTCATACTGCGAACTGAAGGTAGCCTTAATCTCTGCATTATAGCTTGCAGCTGAAGCACTGACGCTCACTTCCGGAATCTCATGGGTCTTGAAGTCCTGCGGTTCCGCCAGCGTATGATAAACTCCGTTGTCATATACCATCATACGGCAGAAATAGTATGCATCCGGATCCAGCTGTGCATCACCGGAAGGCAGGGTGAACTCATACAATCCGTCAGATCCTGCCACATTGCTGCTGCTGATCACACCGGAAGGTACTGCCTCCAGCGTAGTATTTTCCGTAAGCCAGTCGGCCGCGCCGTCCTTCGTTGCAAAAAGGGCAAAACTGACACTGTCCTTTTTCTCTTCGTTCGCATTGTAAACATATATATCAAATTCCGCACGGGTATAGCCGATGTAGCTATACTGGAAATTGATATATACATCATTCAGCCAGTCCCACTCACCTTCCTTATCCAAAGCTTCCTCTTCGACAGGCTCAGCAATATCATTTTCCGATGCTGTTCTGTCATAGGAAATGCTTCCCGCATCTTCGGAAACACCTTCATTTTCGGAAGAGCTGTCTGCCTCCTCTGCGACAGTATCCACGGCGACCGGTTCCGGTGCCGCGTTTACCGCCATGGTTCCAAAATCCGACAGCAGCATGCTGGCCGTCAGAGCGGAACTGATGAACCGGTAGAGTTTTCTTTTCATCTTTCCATCCCCCTTCTTCTGTGTGGCATTGGTGCCTGTATTCTATTATATCCTGTACTAACTTATTTACAACAAAAACGCCCCGGGAAATCCTGTTTTTTTGATAATTGCCCTTAAATATCCATGCAGGCTTTCGTACATCATTTATATTGCTCAAAGAAAGGGGATGGTATTAATATTCTGGTCTGCAGGTAGATTTTGAAGTTATTTGCGATGTCGCAGTGTAACCAGGACTATAGCCGCAAACATTATGACACAGCCTATGATCTCTCTTATGCTCATCTGTTCGCGAAGCACGATAACGCCTGTGATCACGGCAAACACGGATTCAAGACTCATGAGCAGCGAAGCGATCGTAGGCTGCGTGTACTTCTGGCCTATCACCTGAAGCGTATATCCTATCCCGCCGGATACGATGCCGCAATAGATTATAGGTATTACAGCAGAGATGAAATTATCGATCGCGGGCGTTTCCAGTATAAATGCTGCTATGCCGGATATGACTGTAGCCGTTGCAAACTGTATTGCAGAAATACATATAGCATTTCCCCGCGGCGCAAAATGATCGCAGCAGAGGATATGAAAGCTGAAAAAAAAGGCGCAGATACATACAAAAATATCTCCTGTCGAAAAGCTGAGTCCGTCGCTGATGCACAGGAAATACATTCCGGCAACGCCCATCAATACCGCTATCCATACTATCAAAGAGTTTCTTTTCTTAAGAAAGACGAGTCCAAGGACCGGTACCAGCAGGATATACATAGCAGTTATAAAACCTGCCTTGCCGGCTGTGGTATAAACCAGACCGGTCTGCTGAAGAATACTGCCAAGCGATAAAAATATCCCGCAGGATATCCCGCCCAGGACAGTGTATTTCGCGTATGCTCTTTGTTCATCTGCCGTTTTTGCGGCAGATCCTTTCTTTTCCCTGTTCCAGCTGAATACGGCAAGAACGCCTATAAATACAGCCGCAAGCGCCATTCTCGCTGCATTAAAGCTGATGGGCTCGATCGAGTCCATGCCTATGCGCTGGAACACAAAAGCCGTTCCCCATATCAAAGCGGTAAAGAATAAAAGCAGGTTTCCTATAAGTTGTTTTTTCACTGTGACCCCCGCCAAAAACAGCTATTTCCTAAATAGGATCATTCCGGAACATGACCGGCGTCAATATAAAAGACGCTCCAGTATTCATCTCCGTTTTCTTCTTTCAACTGAAGCACGGCTTCGTGTTCTACAGCTTCGATCCCGTCTATGCTGGCGCCGTTTGCTTCATAATCAGCCTTGTCGTACTCAACATATCTGACATAATAATAAACGCCATCGTAGGCCACTCCCTCTATATCCATGATCGATCCCAGATAAGAAGGCCTCGACTGGGCGGCTGCCCAATCCCCCCAGGAATCAACATCATAAAAATAATAATCTCCATTATAGGAATAAGGAACACAGCGGTAAGTAACTTCTTTAAAAGAATGGCTCTCGGGATCATACAGCTGGTCCACGCGGTTTATATCCTCATAGATAAAAGATCCATCCCGATCCCATTTGGCATTTATATCTTCAAGATCTTCCGGAACGCAATTAAAGACCCTGCAGAAATAACTGTCGACTTTTTGCCTGTCAGAACTGAAATAAAAACCAAATTCATCAAAGGCTCCCCGGGGATCGCTTATATCCGACGACTCAAAGCAGTTCTTCTCCGGCAGTATATCCGGGAACTGATAATAAGCTGCTCCCATATCTATAGCAAATATCAGACGTAATTCCTGATCTTTCAGATCTCTGTAATCAAACTTATGGGACTCTCCGCGTACCCTTACAGAATCAATGAACGATTCTATTTTATGAGGGTATTGGGACCTGTCCAGCCATTCAAGCTTACGTTCCCCGTTGCACTCGTCATAAAATACTTCTTTATATCTGCTTTCGGGCTCAATGCTTACATTTTCGCTGACGGTATCGGGAACATCAGGTTCAGTAGGGCTTATTTCCGGTTTATTCTGCCCGTCATTATCATCTGTCTGTACCGGATCACCGGTATCATCCGGCTGATACAGTTCGCGATGCGTTTCATTATCTGTGCACGCACTAAGCATCCCCACTGCCATAAGCATTATCATGATCCTTTTTCTCATGTGGATTTTCCCCCCTTATACTGCTTAATACCCAGGGTAGTTTTGATCCCCGTACATTTCCGTTTCGGGATTTTTACTGATGCCATATCGGCCCAAAGCTATAAAAAACAGAGCGGAAGCTACGACAAGGAACGGGGCTGTGCTATTGCTTATCGTGGATGTAAGCACGCTGTATCCCGCAAGCCTGTCAGCCCCCTGACGGGCGATCATCATGTTGCTGACTATATTCAGCCATTGAGATGTTATATTGATCAGGCAATAAGCCGCAGCCACTATGCCCGCTATCAGCCTTCTGCTTTTCCCTTCATATTTCAGGGTAATGAACATAAATATCAAATGTATTAAAAAGCATATGCCGCATATGTATACCTGCAGCGGAACCATTGCCGGTACGCTAAGCTGTATGCCCATACCGATCAGTATACTCTTCTGTGACAGCACGTTCAACACGGCAATCGCCAATACCAGCCCCTGAAGTATCAGAGCTATTATCTGCGGTATCTTTACATTATTCTCTGTCATAAATAAATCCTCCATAATAAGATATAACAGCGACTGATCCGGGATACCCATATCGATCCGCGGAAAAGCGCTGTTAATTAAAGTGCGGCTAACAGGACTCGAACCTGCACCCTTTCAGACCAGGACCTAAACCTGGCGCGTCTGCCAGTTCCGCCATAGCCGCATGCTGTATATATTACCCCAGAGCATAACTTATGTCAAATCGGTCTCTGTTTCTTAAATCAATAGGTTTTAAGCCTTTTATCCGCGGGCACATAAAATGTACTGCTTTCATCTATATCATAGATCTCATAAAAAATGTCAAACTGTGCCGGGATACAGTTGACCCTCAGCTTGCCCGGAAGATGGGGATCGGCAAACACACTATCGCCAGCAGCGGAAGAACAGATCATAGTCCGGATCTTCCTGCTTTGCCAGCAGGTTTAAGCATATCTTCATCCCCAGAAGATCTGCAAAGCTTTCATCCTCCACCGCCCAGCCGTTAAGGCTCTTTCCTTCGGCTATCTCAACACCGTCAAAATATTCAGCAATGGCCCCGGCTCTGTCCCACAGTTCATCATATTCCGCATCACTCAGTATTTCATTGTACATCCCATGCTCATCATAATATATGGAATCCGGCGTAAGCGTGTGCGACATTTCGTGCGCCATTGTCATACCGACACGCGCCAGTCTTTCTTCGTATGCCGCATCGTTTTTCATACATGAAGAAGTAAGCGACCCGGCGCAGAGCACAAACATATTACTCTTGCGGAAGTATTCTCCGTTCTCGACCATCATATACGCCTGAAACGGCAGACGCTTATCATCTTCATACTTTGCCTGAGAACGCATAAAACGCTTACGGTCAATTTTTAAATTCAGGAAATCTTCTATGTAGTTTCCGCTTATATAAAAATCCGTCAGCTCATTAACATATCCGTTGGTCCCCAGGAAATAACTCATCCTGGCTATCTTTGCTTTAAGAGCCCTCCTGGAATTATCTCCCAGCCAGTCTGCCTCACCCAAAACAGTCATAAGCTCGTTTTTTATCTCGTCCGCCAGGATCTCCGCATTTTCGTACATACCATCTTCCTGGAATCGCTTTTTATATTCCTCTGCCAGTACATCGCCTGCAGCAGAGCACATAAAATCTACAAACGAATCCTTATATTTTTCCTGATCCTCATCCGAGCCGCTTATATATGCTCCATATGCCGAAACTGCATAAAGCTCCATCCCGGCATGATAGAGATAATTATCACGGAGCATTTTTACATTTTCTGCTGTATACAGCGAATTAAGGAGATCGATCATTGACTCGGGCGCCAGAACTTCCTCATATCTGCCGTATCCGTTTAATTCACGAAGGATATCTATAACAGGAACATTCAGCCCTTTTCTGTCTAAGTGTTCCTGATCCCAATATATCAGGTTATTGTTATAATCCGCATTCCCGTAATACTCATCCAGGATCTCCGACACTTTAAGCGCATTATCCAGGATCTCTGTTAAGCGTTCTTCGGAATATCCAAGCGCATTCCAATACGCCAAAACAGCTTCTTTCTCCGTTGACGGATCATCCCCTGTAATGATGCCCTGCAGATTCTTTATACTATTAGTTGTATTGTACGGTGAAAAAACCTCCGTATTATAGCCATTCTCATCATGCATTACCACGAATCTGATAACGGTATCACATATGCTGTACTCTTCTTTTGCTGACAGTTTACAGAGATCTTCCGTGCTTTTTATACTATCGATAGCCGCAAGATAATCACGGATATCCTTTATCCGTCCTTCCATATCCTCTGTATCTATAGCTTCTCTGTATAATCTGATACTCTTTGCAAGACCCGAATCCTCAGGCAACGTTGACGGATCCGTATTTTCCAGTATATCTTTTACCCTGTCAAGTATCTGCTCCTGCTTCTTCCAGGCTGCTGCAACGGTTTTAGCATCTCCCTCTTCCTGTTCCTTAAGCCACTCACCGTTTACAAACTCATCGAAATCGATAATAGGCTTGCCGTTATCATCTATCTTTGCCGGTGCCGGCTCAGGAGTATTGTTTTCTTCTGCAGGCGTAGGAGTAGGCGTCGCCTGCGCCTCAACCACCGGCTGATCGGTCTGCCCCTTATCCGTACATCCCGTCATCGTAAGAATAAGCGATGCGCTTAATAATCCGATCAGAGTGCGAACGATCTTTCCTTTCATAAAAGCTCTTCTCCCTCTTTTAAAAAATGTATTATATCAACTTTATTATTTTATCAAAAAATGATTTTCGGTCAATTATTTATCGAATCAGCTCCAGGATCTCTGTCAGATCATAGGTCGTAGTTCCGCAGTCAGTTTTGTTTACGCGCCCGCCTACGGGAGAGCATTCCTGCGGAAGGTACCATTCCTTCACCAGTCCGGGATAATCTTCTATATTTATAGTCGAAGAGAAAGGTCCATAAGCATATGACATTAACATATCAGAATCAAAGAATATTAACAAAGCCTTGTCATCCATACCCCATATCAGTTCACCATTTTCAGCCAAACTCTCTATCTTGCTCCTGATAGTCCTTTCCTGCTCATCGTCAAATTCATAATCCTCCCCCAGAGCATTGCCGATAAGATTGTCACAGATGATACCGCTTAGCTTTACCGGATCGCTTTCATTTATGACATCTGACAGTTCCAGCTTCTTTCCGTCCTGCGGATCAAAGCATGTACATGTGCTCCACATTGTAGGATGCGGTCCGTTATACATTGCATAATAGTTGGTACTGTAACAGAGCATCCTTTCATCCGCACGCAGTACATATACATCAGCTTCGCAGCAATTCTCGGAAAATCTGATACTGTCATCCATCTGTGATGCCCAATCGTATGAATCTGCAAATTCATTCAGAGCATTCTCATATACCCTCTGATTCTCATTCTCCAGCTCCAATGCAAGTTCATACCATTGGTCTTTTGATACATCACTTAATTCCATCTGCTGATAGACGGTATATGCATAAGGGAACTCATAATCGCCTTTTTGCCCACGGTCTGCAGACTCAAGTTTATAGTCCTTGATCGTGATCTCCATTTCTTCATATACTTTTTCCGGCGGCTCATCGATCACTTCCGGATCGATCGGCGCTTCAGCAGGCGCAGAAACAGGGGTCGTTGAAGGCTCCTTCTCATCTACTTCCTCATAAGGGCCGCGGCTCTGCTGCGGGCTTTCTGTTGTGCAGGCAGTCAGTACTGCGGCTGTCATAAGTACTGTCAAAACAAGTTTTTTATAATCCATTATTGTTTCATCACATAACAAACTTTGCGTAACCTGAATACATTATAAAGAAGGCTCTTATGAAAGACAACTCGATTTTTCAACCGCATCTGCGCCCCGGAACACCACTGCAACGTGCACTATCCCCCTTACCATAATAGACACAGATCATCCCTGCTGTTATGCTCTTGCTAAAACGTCTCTGACGGAAGACTGCAACAATCTGCTGCTCTGTATCTGCAAGCTGATCAAGAAATGATAAAAGCATAGTTGTTCCCTCCTTTTCCGTACGCCTATTTTAGCAAAAACAGGTGGCATTTCGCCACCTGTTTTAAAACAGTGCATTCTTTTTCTAATTCTTCTATACTCTTGTTGTCCATTTTTCTTCCGTCATCAATTATTCCTAATTATTTAACCTGGAATTATCCGTCGTTCAACAATTGCTCCTTAACTGCTTTTTTTCACGGGTAAAGGTGCAATTATTCAAATCATGTAAACAGATCATCCAGCACTATTACATTTGAAAACGCACCTATGTACTCATTTTTCGCCAACCCAAATGTAGTTATCAACGTGCTTTGAATTGATGTTTTGGCCGGAAGGATTTCCCTCAGCATCTCCTGTCTTCTTAGCACCTTTCGATAATAATCTTTTTTCACACTGTAATCGTCACCGTAATACTTTAATTCGCACATATTCACTACATTATCGCTTCTGATGATAATGAGATCAATCTGGGCCCCTTCTTCATTCTCATCATCTTTTTTTATCCATGCGGAATGAGTTGTTGAAACTCCTCCTATTTCGAGCGCCTTTTTTATCTGACGAATATGATTGAAACATACTCTTTCAAATGCTATCCCCCGCCATGTTACTACAGAATGTGCATTATAATTTTTTTGCCAATACTGCTCATCTGCCCCGTAATTTCCATCAACATACTTTAGGTAAAAGATACAAAACGGATCAGTAAGCCTATAGTATTCATGCTTCTTACTCTCACCGAAGGGAACGTATTTTACAGCAAAATCACTGGCAATCAGAGCATTTAATCCCTTTGTGAGCCATCCCCCCGTGGATATTCCCAATGCTTCTGCTATTTCTTTTCTTGTATATCCGTAATTTCGCGTGTTCAAAAATCTTACTATTTTCTGAACCAGTTCCGGTTTATCAAATGCCGAATTGAACAAACGTCTAAATTCATCTCCCAGTTTGGCATTTTTTACATAAAACAGTCGATCTATATTCTGTGCCAACCCTAATCCTTTTCTAAAGTAACCCATATAATACGGTATACCGCCAATTATCATATAACTTTGGACAATATCATAACGGGACATACTAAGATGCTTACTCGCATAAAACTCTTCGCATTCAGCTAAAGTGAACGGGCTAAGCTTTAATTCATAAGTAACCCGATTATACAATCCACCATGATTATTAATAAGATTATCCAAGATCCATGAATTTGCGCTGCCACATATGATTACCATAAGGTTATCCCTATGGCATCCCCAAATATTCCAAAAGCCTTCAAAAGCCCTTAAAAACCCTGATCTCGGAGTATCAAGCCATGGAAGCTCATCCAGGAACACCACCTGTCTGCTTCCGTCATCTTTCTGTTCAAGGAACTTCTCAAGCATAAAAAAAGCCTCTATCCAGTTTTTGGGGATATGACTTTTTTTCATTCCATGAAGTAGTAAC
>CADAHD010000129.1 GCA_902787595.1 uncultured Lachnospiraceae bacterium | reverse complement strand
AGGTAACCGTGGGATCTGCCTTCTGACCATCTTTCACGATCAGGTTACCCACTTCCAGATCAGCCACATTTTTCGGTACTATCTTATACTCAAGCTTTGCGCTCTTAGAATAACGGCCCTTTCCGCTTACCGTAACTTTTGCTGTGCTCCCGGCTTTTTTGCAGTTGGAATACTTAAGTGTGTAATCCCTGCTCTCAACCAGTTCAACGCCGTTATGCTTTACGATCACAGCCGGTTTTATATCATCTCCTGTATACTCGGCTTCATACACTCCCTCTGGATCCGGCTTTATTCTGCCGTCGGCAAAGCTTATGGAAAACTCTGCTGCCTTCAGAGCAGGGATTGCTTCATACTCTGCCTTAGCGCATCTCTGACAGGTCCTCGATCTTACCCCCTCCTCAAAATCAGAAGGCTCTTTTACAGTCTTCCATGCGCTCCAGTCATGTCCCTTTGCCGCAGTCAGCAAAGTAGCGCTGTCATACACGATGCTTTTTCCCTTATCGTCATAGAAGCTTGTGCCACACTTGCTGCATTCATAATATTTCACATGTCCCGGATGAACACAGTCTGCATCTACTGCTTCAACGACATTCAGCACATGTCCTGTCGGGGGTATCACCACCTTATTCTCAGGGAGTTCATTCTTGCCCTCTGCATCTGAAAAATACTTACCGCATTTGATGCATATATAACATTTGATATTTCCTTCGGTGGTGCATCCCGGCTCATTGGCTTCCATCTCTCTTATGCTGTGCTCATGATCGGTCCACTGTGCCTCTAATGTCAGGTTTTCCTTTACCTGTATGATTTCTCCGGGCTGTCCCTTATCCCAGCCGGCAAACTCCATATTCTGAGGCGGATAGAAACTGCATTCCGGCAGAACATAATCCGAGTCCGGCTGCACTGCAACAGCTGCCATATATCCGGTTCCGCCGTTAGAATCAAAATTCACACTCAGCATCTTTGTTTTAGTGATCCTAAGTCGTAAAACAGACAGTGTCGATGTATCCTTGCCATTTACATATACATGGAACGAATAATTTCCCGGCTTTGCATTCTCCGGCACCTTTATCCTTACCTTCCTGCCGCCTTCCGAAGTAAGCTTTACAGCCGGATCACTTGCCGAAAGCGCAAGTGAAAGCGTACCAACCGTTGCCGGATCAGGATATGTGGTATACTCCGTAACACACTCTTCTCCCGGAGTCATTATAAGCTCATCAAACGAAAGGTGGTCCAGTACATAATTACCATTGACATCCGCCACCGTTACAAAACAACTGGCATAAAGCAGATCGTTCATTCCCACCTGTTTTTCCACGCCTATTTGTACGGAACTGGTCTGAGCTGTTCCCTTTACATATACCGTCTTATATGGAACAGAAATATCAGAAAGCGGAACTTCTTTAGTACATTTCTCGTCCTGATACAGTTTAACGCCCGTACCGTTTACAAACCAGTAGAATTCATAACCTGACCATCCCTCCACATCTTCGGGAACAGGTTTTACAGTCAGCGCAGTAACCTCTCCGACCTTAGTGTTGAACTTCTTTTTATCAAACTCTATCTGCCTGGGATTTTGGGATTTTCCGGTATATACCGAAGAATAGATCACCTGTGTTCCCACTTCATCCGTATCAGTTTCCTTAAACCTGGTATGAATATAATATATCACCCCGGGATTAACATTAAAGCTTATACTGCCATCCTTTGACAGTGATCTGGAATTCGCCCAGGCGCTGTCACTGATATTGTACGAATTTGTCAGAACATATTCCTGCTCTGCCTTAGCGTTTGTCACGCTTAATGTCTTATAGTCCTCAGAGCATGAACAAAAAGGCTTATCAGGCGTTCCCTGCCGGATACGCTTTAATATCTGTTTAGGCGAACTGTAAACAGTACCAATATATCCGTCTGCAGTAACCCCCAGACGTATATACATACCTATCTGTGATGTCTCCGGCGCATATGCAGCCTGTGTCGCGCCGGTAATCTTATTCCAGCCGCTAAGATCTTTACTGATCTCCCACTGGTAATGAAGCCTGTCCGTGCTGATATTCTGCAGATCTCCCGTACATCCCCAGCTTATACTGCTGCCGTATCTTACAGCCGAGGTATAGACCACTTTACCGGCAAGCCTTCTCTGAAGCTTTACTTCTGTCGCAACTTTACCGTTAGACCCGATGATCGTCTTTTTATCATCTCTTAATTTACCACCATCCGGTATGATCACCGACAGGTTATTGGTCGTCAGATCCAGAGCGCCATTTTTTGACCACAGCGCACCGTCGGGTCCTTTTGCATATACACTGCTCTTCATATCTATCTTACTGAGCGCCCATATGCCGTAACCATCGGTTGCAGAAGTAACAAGTTCAACCGGCATATCGATAAATACGCTTCCTCCGCCGGTATCGCCCCATGCATAAATGCCGTAGTCTTCTCCCACAGCCTCCACATCACCATATAATATCAGATTTCCGCTTTGAGAATATATGCCATATGTACCATCCGCATAGACCACGCCTCCTTTTTCTACGACGAAGTTTTCTCCGGCGCCTATCCCGAAACGAAAATCACAGTCCTCATCACGTCCGCCCACAGCATGAACCTTAGCTGTTTTTGTGATATAGATATCAGAGCTCGATATAAGCGCCGCGGTATCTGCACACTCTCCAAAGAACTCTGAATCGATCTGTACGTCCCCGGATGCCCATACGCCGGCTCCGCCATACACCTCCATTTTACCGCCATAGACCCCCAATGTATCATCAAAAATAGCTGTAAACTTGGTTCCCTTAGTAGAATTAAAATATGCGTCAGTATATAGTTCCAGGCTTTTAGTATAGATAGCCGGACTGTCACCGCGAACATGCAGTTTGCCGCTGCCTTCAACACGTAAGGCATAATCCTCACCCGATATATTTGCCAGTGTCAGATTGGTATCCATTATCAGCCTGGTATTTTCCGTAAGCGTCAGCTTACTGTTTGTCTTTAAGCTGCTGGCATTTATCGTCTTTGAATATGTTACCCCCGTATCTTCTTCCTCAGATACAGATATATCAGCTTTAGCAAGTATATCTGTATCCATGATCCCGTCTTCAGAAGAAAGATAATCCCACTCGTCTCCGCCGGCTTCTTCATCCTCCCCGGTCAGCTCAACACTCTGAGCATCATCGCTGCTCTCGTCAGCCTCAGCAGCGTTATCACCGTTCTCTGAATCCGATACACTGCCTTCACTGCCCTGATCCCCGGCTGCCGCAGCCTCTGCCGCATCTTCAGATGCGCTTTCTTCTGCCGCATCTTCAGGTCCCGAAGCTTCATCGGCCGCGTAGAGCTTCATTCCTGTGCCGCCTGCCTCCGAAGCCAGCAGCATCGCCGTCAGCATAAAAGAGGCAGCTCTTTTACCAAAACCTTTTCTTTTCATTTTTCCCTCCTCATATACTTAATATCATTGATCAGCATCAGATCCGCCGGCAGCCATTTTACATCTTCAATATCCGATGCGCAAAGCCACCTCGCATCCTCCGCTTCTTTAAGTTCCAGCCGTCCTGCTTTTATGCTTGCCCAAAAGCAGTCCATGGACAGATGAAATTCAGGATAATCATATTCGATCGTCCTGATAAGTTCTTCCACATTGATCTCCGCTGTCAGTTCTTCCCGTATCTCCCTGGCCAGTGCCTCCTGCGGCGTCTCGCCCTCTTCGATCTTTCCTCCCGGAAATTCCCACCAGCCTTTATAATCACCGTAACCTCTTGCTGTGGCAAATATCTTATCATCTTTTCTGATAACTGCAGCGACCACTCTGACATATTTAAGCAGTCTCCCCTCAGAGGTAATGATCACTTTTTTTCCTTCGCGTATCCCCTGCCTGCTTATCTCGGCTTCCGAAAGCTCATAGTACCTTTCTTCCTCCCCGGCTCTAAGCTTTAACAAAGCCATCGCTTCCTTTCTGCCGGTCTCTTCACAGCCATAATCAGCTTCGCTTATCCGTTCAACATTATAAATATCCATTTTATTACCACCCAAGCGACCGGCCGCGATCATTTCATCGTGACCGGTTCAGCTTTCTGACATATCCTAACGCCTTCTTCCCGGCTTGGTCATCTTCTGCTCATACATTCTTGAATCGCTTATCTTAAGAAACTCCTCTATCATCCCGTAAGAATCGGTTTCCGTGATATAAGCGCCCCAGCTGAAATCAAGCTTATACGCCTGCTTGTTAGCGCTGTTAAAATCCGCCGCGTACTCCTTCATGCGACCTATGAATCTGTTAAGGCTTGCTTCCGAATAATCGGGCGCAAAGATATAGAATTCGTCGCCTCCGGTTCTTCCTGCCACCTCTCCGTTATCGCAGCAGCGGCTTATTATATCTGCCAGCGCCCTTATCGCGCGGTCTCCTTCATAATGCCCGTATTCATCATTGATACGCTTTAAACCATCCATATCTATGACCATCGTACAGACATTCTTCTTACCGTTAAAGTTTGATATAAGCTTGCGGGATTTGTCATCAAATCCACGCCTGTTCAGCATACCGGTGAGCCCGTCGGTTATACTGTGGCCTTCCAGTTTGGCTATCAGCTTGCTTATGTGATCTCTCTGATGAAGGGAATTAAGCGTAAGCCCCAGAGTATGGAGCCATACATTATGGAATTCATTAAAGATATCCTTCCCTGCCATCTCCACGACCGAATAACCAAAGATCTTCTCTGCAAAATGAACTACCATAACATAATATACATGGCACCTGTCAGAAGAAGACTGCGGAATGATCGAAGAGCTGTTGAACGAATGAGGACACTGCGTGTATTCATTGTTTTTATCGATCCATATCACAGGAACAAATCTGCCTGAAGGCGCTGTATAACCGCTGTCATATACAGGCTTCCCTGCATGATCGGTATGAACCATCAGGAAGAAAGAAGTATATTCTCCAAAGTTGACCGAATCCTCTGCGAATACAGCCTCCATTTCCCGTACATTATCAACTTTATTCAGCTTAAGCATCGCCGATTCCAGTTCATACACAGCAGTGGAAAGCAGTCGCTTGTCCTCATGCGCCCTGTCTACGGTCTCCAGCACATGTCTGTATTCTAAGGGATCGCATCCGCACGACTGGGCATAAACCGGATTGGGATATACCTTAAGATCAAACTCCCTGTCATCCGAGCTGTCAGCATAGTCCTTTATAAGCTTCAACGCTTTAAATGCAATGCTGTGCCATTCACGCGTTACCGATGAAAGATGAGGGAGATATTCATTTCCTTCAACAGTTCCGTCGTATCCCGAAACAGCAATATTTTCGGGCACCCTGATCCCCATCTGCCTGAATGCATCTATAAGGGATATCGCCATATAATCATTAGCGCATACTATAGCCTCGGGGCGTTGAGGAAGTGATAAAAAGTAATGCGCCGCCTCTACCCCCTTGTTATACCAGAAATCACCCTCGAACATGCCCACGCCGTCCTCGGGGAAGCCATGTTCTCTCATGACAGAGCGGAATTCGTTCAGACGCAGCTGTGCATCAGGATGCGAAAGATAACCGGACATATATCCTATTCTGGTAAAATGATGGTCGTTGATAAAATGCTCAACCATTTTACGAAGACCGCCGGCATCATCAAACTCAATATTATAGAATCCCTCAACATGACTGCTTATTGATACGACCGGGCACTTCGCGCTGCGAAGTTTTCTTTCCACCCTGTCAGCCATGCCTTCGATATTATAGCCTTCCCCGTCAAAGACAATACCGTCAAACTGATCAAGATCAACAAATTCCAGAAAACCGGATTCGTGATCTTCTGCTGTAGAATTGATACTGCGGAGCTTGCCATACGAATTAAAGTACACCAGGTCAACTCCCAGCTCTTCTGCCGCAATATTCAGTTCCCGGCACAGCCTGCATTTATATCTTCCGGTAAGGCTGCTTCCGAATACGGCTATCCTTTTTCTGCGCTCACTCATACTATTAAAATCCTTTCTTTGTACACGGCAAAAATTATGTATAATCTTACCACAGACCAGACAATTTGTCTTTACATATTTCCGACGGATGATCTTACCTTACAGCCCGTTTTTAAGCACCTGTAGATGTCTCTTTAATTGCCTGATATAGCTCTTCTTCAATGTTTCAAGATCATCGTCACTGCCGGCAATGCTCTTAAGAAAGCTTCTGTTAAATCCCATAAGGACCCACCTAAGTATATCTGTGATCTCTCTTCTGCTGTTATGAAGTCCGGACATGTCAACTTCCTTAAGCAATGCCTCATAAATGTCCTCACTCTTTTCCCCATACCTTTCAATGATCTTTTTACCTATATCAGATCCTTCCTCAGAAGCGATCCCGATAAGAAATCTCCCCTTAACGGGATTAGCTGCATACCAGGATATCTCACTTGCGGAATACTCGATCACTCTTTCATATAAGTCTTTTGATAATCTGTTTATATCAAGCCGCGTCTCCCGAGCCATCTGAGCCGATACCGTATCGATCAGATAGAAATAAAGCTCTTCTTTATTCTCAAAATACTTAAACAGACTGCCCTTACTTACTCCGCAAGTCTTTACGATCCTGTTGGTAGAGGCGTTTTCATATCCATACTCTGCGAATTCTTTTAATGCAGCATCTAATACCCGCTCCTGCTTTTTTTCGTCAAGATCCGTAAAAAT
>CADAHD010000128.1 GCA_902787595.1 uncultured Lachnospiraceae bacterium | reverse complement strand
GTCTCTTTCTTTAAAGGCATGGTATGTATAAGGACCAGACTGTGGCTGCCGCTGTCGGTTATAACGGCGCTTTTATCTGTCCCATAAAGTTCCCTCAATAATTCAGCCGCCTGCTCCTTCACGTTGCTGCTTATATCCGCTTCGAGCTCCAGAAGATAAAGCCCCCTGCGGGCGTCCTTTTTGACTCCCAGGGATGCGGCGCGGTTTTTGATCTCGGCGGCGCTGCATTTATCCTCTATGATGTCCGAATAAAGCTTCTCCGGACTGTCCTTTTTTCCCATCACTTCAAAGAGATCATCGGCGCTGAGCGTAGCCAGCTTCTTTCCGTTCTCATCAAGTATGGTCAGCGACTTTGTATCTTCGATCTTTTTAAGCAGGTTTTCAATCTTCATGTCTTATTTATTCTCCGTAATTTGTTGCGATAATACAGCCTCAGCATCACATGCAGCAGAGCGGGGCTTACCTTTGTTATAAGGGCTGCGGCGCGGTTCATAAGTCTTGCATCCTTATCGCCCATCACAGGCCCCGACAGCTTTATCATATCCTTATATAGCCTTTCTGTAAACCTCCCCTTTTTATCTAAGGGAGTTTCGGAGAGACTCTGGGCGCAGCAGGAAAAATGTCTGCTGGCTGCAGCAAGGCGCGCCTTGGGCCTTTCTGTCCTGATATCGTGCAGCATACGGCGGCTGTGCTTATAGCAGGCCCTCATGCGCGAAGGGCTGGTCGAATATATCGTGCTGCTGCTGCGCTGTATATAATGATAGCATATCCTGCCGCCTTTTACAGCACGCTTCGCCGCCATAAAAAGTCTGTATATCGTGCCCATATCCTCGGCTTCGGTGCCTTCGGGAAAGCGCACTTCATCCCACAGACTGCGCCTGTAAAGATATCCCCAGGGCACGCTCATCATACCGCGCTGGTACAGCAGATCCTCAAGACCGCACAAGCTGTAGCCGTCGTCTTCACCGCCGCGCGCAAAGCCTGCCCCTTCTTCGGGCTCATCATGCCCGCAGCAGACTATATCCGCATCATACTGCTGCGCGCCTTTATACATATATGAAAGATAATCCGGCTCCACGGTATCATCGCTGTCAACAAAGCAGATGTATTCGCCGCGGGATGCTTCCACGCCCCTGTTACGGGCTGCCGCAGCGCCGCCGTGTCCCGGATGCAGGGCTCTGATACGCTCATCCTTTGAGGCGTATTCATCGATCAGCTCCGGCGATCCGTCTGCCGATCCGTCCTCGACCAGTATCAGCTCCCAGTCGCCGGTATCCTGCTTTATTATGCTCTCTATGCATGCCGGAAGATATTTCTCCGCGTTGTAAACAGGAACTATGACAGATATCATGCCGCTGCCTCCTGCTTCATATCTTCTTTCATAATGGTTATTCCGTACCAGATGAATACAAAGAACTCGATGAACGCATCTTCCCTGCCCACGCCGTTTGCATGCACTATAAAGGGCGCGTAGGACATAAAGCTCAAGAAGGCGGAAAATGCCGCGAACTTAATGTATTTCCTGTCAAGGAAGGCAAGGACTATCAGCAGGATGTCCAGGCCGTAGGCATAACGCTCGTGCATATCCGGAAGGAAGAAAATGCATACCCAGAAGAAAAATACCACCGTGTTGAAAAAAGTGACCGGCGTATCCATCTTCTTCTTTTTTGCGAGCAGCAGATAAAAGCAGAGTCCGCAGCCGCATAAGGCCAGCATGATCGCAAGATTCCCCAGAAAGCCGTATTCATTGCCGAATACCCACCAGATGCTGCGGGAATTAAGGTACATGCTCTTATACGTTTCGGTCTGCGCCAGATATACCTTGAAAGGCGCCAGCAGATCGCGGCCAAAGATATACGCCACAATGCCGCTCGCCCAGAAGCTCAGTACCGTCACGCCAAACATCGCTATCGAAAACTTCTTCTTTATAAAGTAGCAGGCCAGGAAGAAAGGCAGCGCAAAGACCGCCTGCAGCTTGAGCGCAAAGGCCAGGCCGAAGAATATAAAGGCCGGAAGATATTTATCCTCATACATCAGGAATACGGAAAGCAGTATGAAAAATACGTAGATGGAATCGCACTGCCCCCACAGGGCGGAATTGATCACCACGGTGGGCAGCATCAGTATCACGGTATAGACGCAGTTAAAGAGCACGCCGAAGCGCGGCGCGGACTTTATCCTGCAGATATATTCCGCCGCGATAAAAGCCATGAGAAAATCAAAGCCGCAGGATACGGATTTGTACATGGTCATGGGATTAAGCGGAAGATAGGTCATTGCGGCTATGAGCGTCTGATAGAGCACATTATAATCACCCATCTGCTCGTTTAAGGCCCTAAAGCCGCCGGCCTCCTTCATCCCGTCGAACCAGGGCAGAAGGAAAGTGTCCATATCGGGCGATAAAAAAATACGTCCGACATAGCGCACATAAAAGGCTATAAGTGAGATTACGATAAAAAAGAAAAGGGACAGATGCTTTTCTATGAAATCGATGATTTTTCTCTCAAAACCGGGCATGATATCAGAACACCAGTCCGCCGTCACCGCTGTGACGAAGGATCATAGCAGAGAATTTGGGCAGGGTTATCGTGATCCTGCCTGCTTCGAGCCAGTATTCTTCGTAAGTGTCATCAAAACCGTCCTCTGTTGTGAGCATGATCAGTTTGAGCGTTGCGTTCTTTCTGATGCCCAGCGTCCAGAGCTGGTATTCCTGAGTCACTTCATGATCGTTGTTGTTTATAAAGATCGCGCTCTGTCCTTCGCGGTCAAAGCGTCCGTATGCTATAAGTCCCGGCTGCGAATGCAGCACTTTGATGGAGCCGTATTTAAACTCGTGATAACGCTTGTGTATGCTGATCATCTTCTTATGGAAGTCGATCATCTCTTTGTCTTCGTGTCCCCAGGGATAGCTTCTGCGGTTATCGGGATCAGTCCAGCCGCAGAGTCCGGCCTCGTCGCCGTAATAAATGGTAGGCGCGCCTATCCAGGTAAACTGCATGAGCACTGCTTCCCTCATGACCGCTTTATTGATACCCTCGGACGCCGCCTGGGGTCCGACAGTGCCCGTGCGCCCCACCCTGCGGTTGGTACGGGTCAGGAAACGGGAATGATCGTGATTGGAAAGCTCGTTCATGCTTATCATAAGCGACTGCATGGACATATCTGCAATATGATACATCATGGCCGCCCAGAAGTTATCGGAATTGTTGAGCTGGTCGGGGCGGAAATCGTCACTGTGCTTCTGCATGCCGGTAAGGAACCAGGTAAGAGGCTCCATGAAGGCATCGTAGTTCATGACCGTATCCCACTCATTTCCCTGCAGCCAGGCCGCGGGAGAACCGTAATGCTCGGCCAGGATTATCGCATCGGGATTCGCTTCCTTCACCGCCTTGCGGAAATCCTGCCAGAATTTGTGATTATACTCTGTCGAGTGGCCCAGGTCGGCCGCTACGTCAAGACGCCAGCCGTCCGCGTTATAGGGAGGGCTGACCCACTTCTGCGCTATGTGCAGTATATAATCATGCAGGCCCTGCGAGCCTTCGTAATTAAGCTTGGGAAGGGTATCATGCCCCCACCAGCCGTCATAGGTGCGGTTATAAGGCCACTTATTGTCGGATTCGTCATGGAAGCGGAAGAAATCGTGATAGGGGCTGTCTTTGCTGACATAGGCGCCCTTTTCGTAGCCTTCGGCGTTCTCGTAGATGAGCTCGCGGTCCAGCCATTTGTTAAAGGAGCCGCAGTGATTGAAAACGCCGTCGAGTATCACGCGGATGCCGCGGCTGTGCGCCTCGGCCACTACCTTTGCGAAAAGCTCGTTGCTGGCTTCCAGATTGGCCTTGTTTGTTACACGGTTTATATAGCGTGTGGCATGCTGATTGTCATTGTCACCCGGAGCAAGCAGATCGCCGCGCTCGTCAACTATACGCCCAAAATGGGGATCTATATAATCATAATCCTGGATATCGTATTTGTGATTTGAAGGTGAAACGAAAAGCGGGTTGAAATAGATCACCTCTATTCCCAGCTGTTCCAGATAATCCATCTTGTCCAGAACGCCCTGCAGATCGCCGCCGTAGAATTCGCGCACGCCCATTGCATCGGGAAGCTTATCCCAGTCATGCACCTGTACGCAGTGCTCGCCTATGTAGCTGAACTCATCCGTCTGTACATCATTGGTGGGGTCGCCGTTGCAGAAACGGTCCACGAATATCTGATACATCACGGCGCCCACCGCCCACTTGGGTGTGTTAAAGCCGGGTATCAGCTTGAATTTGAAGTGCTCGTCCAGATTGCGCACCACGCCGCGGGTATCAAAGAGCACCGTAAGATTGCCTACATGCACTTCAAAATAGTAGGCAAAAGGCGCGTCATCCAGCTGTACCTCCGTGGTGTAGTAATCGAATAATTCATCCCTGGCGCTTATCTCCATGATGTGCTTTTCGCCCCGGGATACCAGATAGACTTTGTCGATATTGTTAGTTGCGCTGCGGAAGCGTATCTTTACCTTTTCGAAAGCCGCCGGCTGGGCCGGTGAGATATAATTATCGCTTACATCCGAATAAAGGGCATGCTTCCTGATTATAGGCCGCATGCCAGCAATGTAATACTGATTCAGATGTGTAAAATTTGCTTCCGTCATAAGCTGTATTATAGCACTTCTTTAGCCTGTTTTGCAAGGGCGTGGGTTGACATAAATCATCCGCCTACCCTGATCACTCCCATATACCGCATGAACGCAGGTGAAAAGACGGTCTGATGTACATGGGGGCTGACCATGCCCTGCCAGCTGAAATGCAGATGTCCGCAAAGTATCTCCACAAAAGGAGTATCATCGGCGTAGATAAGGTCCAGTAACTGCCTGGTGTTTTCATCCGGCCAGTACTCGGAATTATAGCCCCATAATAATGAACGGCCGTTAAATGCCTCTTTCGATGCCTCTGCCAGACTGTCGTCATTCAAAGGCTCTATAGGCACATGGGTTGCCAGTATCATGGGCTTACCCTCTGCCGCCAGCTGCTGTATGCGCTGCAATCCGCTCTCACTGATATTGGAAGTGGAATTATTCCAGACCACCAGATAAAAATCTTCGAAGTCCATGCTCATCACGGACTCGTCCTTGCAGAGCGCATCCTGTCTGTCCTGCGCAGCCTGAAAATCAGGAACAGCCTGATATGTGGGCAGCATATCATGATCTGCCCTGGCATAGATATACTCTTTATTAAGCTTTTCAAATCCTTCCTTCAAAAGCTCCGTCGACTCCGGACAGTTATAGTCCAACAGATCGCCCCCAAAGATCACGGCATCCGCTTCTGTCCGGTTTAAAATCTCCACCCAGCAGGAGTTCAATTTGAAATCTCCGTTTCCTCCGGTCCACTGCTGCTGCGCGCTTGTTCCCTCATAGGCAGAATACTGCTTACGAAACGCCGTATCCTCACTGAAAGCGGGATCAAAGCCCGCGCTGTCCGGGGCAATATGCAGATCCGAAAGCCACAAAAGCGTCACCTCCCGGTTCATACCGGGAACAGTGACGCTGATATTTTCTTCAAATACCGGCAAAGCTTCATCAGCCTTGAGACAGGAACATAATAAGAACATCAGAAGCAGCGGTATGATAAAAAACTTTTTACTCATTCCGTTTTATCCGAACAAGCCCTTCTTTTTCTTCTTCTTAGCGGCGTCGTCGCCATTGTTTGAACCGGCGCCGTTTTTCTCATTGCGGAATCGCTCTGCCGCATGCAGGCTGTCGCCGCACTCCATATCAAATTCCTTCAGCAGTTCCTTTGCTTTATTGCTCAGCTTATTAGGCACCTGAACAGTAAGGAGCACATAGTGATCGCCTCTGGATTTGGAATCCCTTAATGAAGGAACGCCCTTGCCCTTTAAGCGGATCCTGGTATCCGTTACGGTACCGGGCTTTACTTCATACAGAACCGGACCGTCCACGGTATCGATAACGATCTCGCCGCCCAATGCAGCCACTGCAAAGGAAATGGGAACCGTCGAATAAATATCCCTGTCCTCACGCTGGAAGATAGGATGTCTGTCCACAACAGCCTCTACCAGAACGTCGCCGCGGGGGCCTCCGTTCTGACCGGGCTCGCCCAAGCCTGTCATGCGCTTGAACTGGCCGTTATCAACGCCTGCAGGGAATTCAACTTCGTATTTCTTGCGCATGGGCACATAACCCGTGCCGCGGCAGTCCGTACATTTCTCCCTTATCACCTTGCCGCTTCCGCCGCAGTCGGGACAGCTCTGCACATTCTGCATCATGCCAAACAGGCTCTGCTGGGTAAATACCACCTTGCCCTTGCCGCCGCACTTGGAGCAGGTATCTATCTTGCTGCCGGGCTTCGCGCCGCTTCCGCCGCAGGTCTTACAGGTCTCTTTTACTTCCAGCTCTATCTGCTTTTTGCAGCCGAATATGGCTTCCTCAAATTTAAGACGCACGCTGGTACGGAGATTCGCGCCCTTCATGGGGCCGTTGCTGCGACCGCTTCTCCTGCCGCCTCCGAATATATCGCCGAAACCAAACAGATCGCCGAAGATATCCGAGAAATCCATGCCGGAGAAATCAAAGCCCGCGCCGCCTGCGCCGCCATCAAAGGCTGCATGTCCGAACTGGTCGTACTTCTGTCTTTTTTCAGCATCAGAAAGAACGCCGTAAGCTTCGGAAGCTTCCTTAAACTTTGCTTCCGCCTCCTTATCTCCGGGGTTCATATCGGGATGGTACTTCTTTGCCAGCTTACGGTAAGCCGCCTTTATGGCAGCCTCA
>CADAHD010000127.1 GCA_902787595.1 uncultured Lachnospiraceae bacterium | reverse complement strand
TGTTTGCAGGTGCAGACCGGGGAGCAGAAATGATGCTTTCGGGGGTCTGTTAAATGGGAACCGGGTGCAAATCCCGGGCAGTGCCGCTACCGTAAAAGCCGGGTCTTAAGCCTGCATTCAGGCACAGCCACCTTCACGATGCATGAAGGCGTGCCGGGAGACTTTGGCAGAGTCTTTCTTTCTGTGCCGCGAAAGCGGTCTTTTTTTTATCGCAAAAAAATAACAAAGGAGGAAAGAGATTATGAAAAAGAAGACGCTGAAACTGTTAACAAGTGGGATGGTAATGTTTACCCTCCTGACGGGCTGCACGCAGGAACAGCCGCCCATGGATCCGCCTGCTGAGGTAAGCGCGGAAAAGGAAGAGGAGCCTGCAGCAGAGCCCACGAAAGAGCCTGAGGCTGAGCCGGCAGTGGAAGAAACTGCTGCAGAAGAAGGCATAGCTGCCAAGGACCGCAGCGGTAATGATATCACATTGCCTTCGGAAGTTGAGTCTATTATTTCCATGTCGCCTGCTACCACAAGGGCGCTCATCGATATGGGTTATGGGGATAAGATAGTGGCATCAGATACCAATTCCCAGTATTCATACGGCCTTGAGCTTGCCGATGATGTGCTTTACATGGATATGATGGCTCCCGATCAGGAGCAGATAGTGTCTCTTGCACCCGATATCGTATTTACTTCGGGCATGAGCAGCACAGACGGAAACGATGCTTATGCAAATGTAAGGGCAGCCGGACTTTGCGTAGCTGATATCCCCAGCAGCGCATCTATCAAAGACGTGGAAGATGACCTGCTCTTTATAGGTAAATGCATCGGTGATGAAGAGGCAGCACAGGGACTGGTAGATGAGATGGAAGAGACCATAGCTACGATAAAGGATATAGCGGCTACTATTCCCGAGGACGAGAAAAAGACCGTGCTCTTTGAGCTCTTTACACCTTCGGCTGATTATCCTACAATCTATACTGCCGGTCCGGGAACCTATATCAATGAGATGCTGGAGCTGGTAGGCGCTGTAAATATTGCAGGTAATGAAGATGCGCAGTGGCCCGCGCTTACCGAGGAAGCTGCGGTGGCAGCTGATCCCCAGGTTATACTTTCTGCCGACATGTATACGCCTGATGTCATCAACACGATCCTTAAAATGAAGGGCTGGGAGAATGTTACGGCCATAAAGAACGGCGCAGTGTTCATGCTGAATGCTGATGAAGTTAATCAGCCCTGCCACCGTATAATCAACGCGTTGATAGATATGGCAGTATCGATCTATCCCGAGTATTATGAGTATGATGAGGAAGCAGAGGAATTGGAACCTGCTGCTTAAGTCTTATGGGGGCTGCTTTTATGCATCAGGAGTGGCCCGCCATACACCATACAGTAAAGGAGTTTTATTCTGAGCGCAGCAAAAAACGAAAAAAGAAATAATACCGTCAAAGTGATACTTTCGGTAGTATTTGCTCTTGCCGCCATAATGCTGGCGGCGGGGCTTGGCAGCGTACGCGTGTCACCGGGAGGCATAGCTGCGGTGATCGCAGGCAAGCTGTTCTCAAGACCTCTTCCGGAGGATGTTACTCCTTCTGTTGTTTCGATCATCTGGGATATAAGACTGCCCAGGGCTCTGTCTGCATTTATAGTGGGCGCCATGCTTTCCGTATCGGGCGCGGTGGTTCAGGCGCTTTTGCAGAATCCCCTGGCTTCGTCATATACCCTTGGAGTGTCTTCGGGAGCTTCGCTTGGCGCGGCGCTCGTGATAGTCAACGAGATAAGCATACCTGTTATCGGCACGCTGATGCTGCCGGTGACAGGTTTTGTTTTTGGCCTGGGGACCGTGCTTCTGGTCATTTTCTTTGCATCCAGGCTTGATAATAATCTGCGCAATCACACGATAATACTGTTTGGCATGATCGTGTCGCTTTTTGTAAATGGCATGCTTACTTTGCTTTCTTCGGCGTATTCCCAGCATATGAACAGGCTGATATTATGGCAGATGGGGACCTTTGCCGGGAGGCGCTGGGAACATGTGGGACTGCTCTGCGCCGTTTGTGCCGTTGGCTGCATTGCGGTATGCTTCTTTAACAGGGAGCTGGATCTGATGAGTTTTGGCGAAGAGCAGTCGCAGGCGATGGGAGTCGATGCTAAACGCGCGCGCCTTATACTGCTGATATTATCATCTGTGCTGACAGGCGCTGCGGTATGCTTTACCGGAGTGATCGGGTTCATAGATCTTGCCGCTCCTCATGCCGTAAGGAGGATATTCGGATCGTCGCATAAGTATGTGCTGCCCATGAGCGCGGTAGTGGGAGGCAGTTTTATGGCTCTAGCCGATCTGGCTTCGCGTACGGTGCTGTCACCGCGCGAGATACCGGTGGGCGCGGTCACCGCTCTTTTAGGCGCGCCGTTCTTTCTCTGGGTATACTTCGGCACAAGGAGGAAGAAATGAAGGCGATAGAATGCACGAACTTAAGCGCGGCATACGATAAGCACCTTCTTGATAAAGGCGATGCCGTTATACGCGACATTAGTTTTGAGATAGAAGAAGGCAGCAGCGTGGCGATACTCGGCCCTAACGGCAGCGGAAAGAGCACGCTTTTAAAAGCGCTGTGCGGCATGATAGCGCGTAAGGGAAAGGTAAATGTGCTGGGGAAGGATGCGGACAGGATGAACCGCAGACAGATGGCCATGAGCATAGCGTATATGACGCAGCTTTCAGAAATATTCTTCTCCTATCCGGTATACGATACCGTTATGATGGGGCGTTATGTTCACAGCAGAAGCGCATTCGGAAATGCGGCGGCAGAGGACAGGGAAATAGTGGAGCGGGCGCTCAGGAGCACAGGTGTGGAGGAGCTTAAAAACAGACAGCTTTCTTCGCTTTCGGGAGGGGAACTGCAGCGCGTTTTTCTGGCCAGGACTTTTGCTCAGAGCAGCCCGATCCTCATGCTGGACGAACCCAATAATCATCTGGATCTTAAAGTGCAGGCGGAGCTTGCAGGATATCTTAAAGAATGGTGCGGACAGCCTTCTCATACACTGATAGGAGTATATCATGATATACCCCTGGCGCTGGAACTGGCGGATGAATTCATACTTATGAAGGAAGGCGCCATGCTGGCTAAGGGCAGCAGGGAAGATATACTGGGCAAAGGGCTGCTGGAGATGGCATATGGCTTTGAGGTGCGGGAGTATCTGGGGAGGATAGAAAAGCTGCTAAGGTAAAAACGGAGCTTTTTTGAGCAAACTGTTATAACAGATGTTCAAAATGTATGATTTCCTTGTGTACAATCACGATGGTTTTGTGATATAATTACAGGGAAATCTTTTTTGTATAAAGAAGGAGGGACAAGGATGGAACCCCTTACAAATGAGAATATGGATTTTAACGAAGAATTCTTCCGAATGGTCGATCTTATGGCTTCTCCCGAGAATTATGACAGGGATAAGATGTTCGCGCAGTTCTGTCGGCTGGCAGGGATGTTCCGGCTTACTAAAGTTGTGTCTGAGTTTTACAGAAGCCCCGCTCATGAGCAGCAGGGGGATGGGGAAGTATATTGCTATTATGATATAGGGAATGCTGACAACAAGGTTGCTGACAGGCGTTATCAGCTTAGCAACGGTGTAGTGCTTAAAGCCGCGGCTTATATGGCCGAGGGCACAGAACCTCTTAATGAGGATGAAGAAAAGAAACTTGATGTATGTATACGTTCCCTGCTAAATCTTTTGAGCCGCAAAAGGATGCAGGGAGTTATTGAAATGCTCGCGTATCATGACCGCGACGGTTATCCGAATTTTCCGAACTTTTTCAGGCATCTTGAGATGATGAATCAGAGCTGCGGATTTAGGGGCTATACGGCGTTGATGTATAATCTCCGCCAGTTTTCACTGATAAACAGGGACCTGGGACAGGAAGCCGGCGACATGATCATGCGCAGGCACTTTGAAGCGCTTAAGGCGATCATAGGAGAAGATGGATATATAGTGCGCGTAGGCGGGGATAACTTTGCGACTATCTTCAAGAACGAGATACTCGATAAGGTGTTAAAAGCTCTGGAAGGTCTGCATATAGTCTATGATGAAGAAAATGACAGACGTGTTGTATTATCTGCCTGTGCCGGAGTCTATATTATCCCGCCGGAATTTAAATACGTTAATTACGGCAGCATAGTGCAGGTGATATATTCGACCTGTCAGACGGCAAAGCTCGAAAGAGAGGGCACCATTGTATATGCCAGCAAAAAAAGCGCCGAGCAGAAAGAGAATATTTCCAGGGTGCGCAGGCATTTTGAGGAAGCCCTGGAAAAAGAATACTTCCACGCATACTATCAGCCCAAGGTAGATGTGCAGAGCGGAAAGCTTGTTGGGGCCGAGGCTTTATGCCGCTGGATATACGAAGGGCAGATAGTGCCGCCTATGGAATTCATTCCCATACTTGAGACAAACATGGATATCTGCCGCCTGGATTTTTATATGCTGGACAGGGTCTGTAAGGATATACGCAGATGGCTGGATCAGGGCCTTTATGTGGTGCGCGTTTCCGTTAACCTGTCGCGCAAGCATCTGATCGATGTTGATCTTCTTGAGCATATTATGAAGATAATCGATAAAAATAAGGTGCCTTATAAATATATAGAGATTGAGCTTACCGAGACTACCACGGAAGTGGAACTCAAAAAACTGCGCCGCCTGGTCGAAGGTCTGCAGGAGGTGGGGATCAGTACCGCAGTTGATGATTTCGGAGTAGGATACTCGTCGCTGAATCTTATAAGAGAACTGCCCTGGAATGTTTTAAAGATAGACAGAAGCCTGCTTCCGGGCGTGGGAAATGATAACAGAAAGACTTCTTATGTGATGTTCAGGCATATAGCGTCGATGGCAAAGGATCTGGGGCTTGAGTGCATCACCGAGGGCGTGGAAACGGCAGAACAGGTTGAGGTACTCAAGAACAATAACTGCCTGTATGCCCAGGGATTCTATTTTGACAAGCCGCTTCCGGTCGCGGATTTTGAAGAGAGACTGGCGAAGGGCGGGTATTATTAAGAAGCCTTAAAATATTTCTTGACATAAAATGATCATGAACGTATAATATTCGAGCGTGCGGTTTTGCGTGCGCTCGTTTTTTTGCGCATATGCTGCCGCATAGAAAATGTTAAATCAGACAGGAGGTGAATAGAATGCCGACATTTAACCAGCTTGTAAGAAAGGGTCGTGAGACTTCCGTTAAGAAGTCTACCGCACCGGCGCTCCTTAAGGGCTACAACTCACTTCACAAGCGCGCGATCGATACCAATTCGCCGCAGAAGAGAGGTGTTTGCACCGCAGTTAAGACCGCTACCCCCAAGAAGCCTAACTCAGCACTTAGAAAGATCGCCAGAGTACGTCTTTCCAATGGTATTGAAGTTACCAGCTACATCCCCGGGGAGGGACACAATCTGCAGGAGCATAGCGTGGTTCTGGTAAGAGGTGGCCGTGTAAAGGACCTTCCCGGTACCAGATATCATGTCATCCGTGGTACGCTTGATACCGCAGGTGTTGCCAACAGGAAGCAGGCGCGCTCAAAGTACGGCGCTAAGCGTCCTAAAGACAAGAAATAAATAAGACCTGGGTATCATAGACAAATTTAAATGTCGGAGTTCTGTTTCATCTATTAACAGATACAGCGCGAACACATGATAATTTGAATGTGAGTACCGATGATCTAATTGTTGTTAAAATAATTAAGGAGGGAAGAACCGTGCCACGTAAAGCACATATTCAGAAAAGAGATGTTCTGGCGGATCCCCTGTACAATGACAAGGTTGTTACCAAACTGATCAACAACATCATGCTTGACGGCAAGAAGGGTGTTGCTCAGAAGATTGTATACGGCGCATTCGCTAAGGTTGAAGACAAGAGCGGCAAACCGGCACTTGAAGTGTTTGGTGAGGCAATGAACAATATCATGCCTCTGCTCGAAGTTAAAGCAAGACGTATCGGTGGTGCTACATATCAGGTACCTATCGAAGTACGTCCCGACAGACGCCAGGCTCTGGCTCTGCGCTGGCTGACCATGTTCTCAAGGAAGCGTTCCGAGAAGACCATGATCGACAGACTTGCAGGAGAGATAATGGATGCAGCAAACAATACCGGCGCTGCTGTAAAGCGTAAGGAAGAGATGCATCGTATGGCTGAGGCTAACAAGGCGTTTGCTCACTACAAATTCTAAGGAAGGAGGGAATGATAAGTGGCTGCTGAAAGAGAATATCCTCTTGAGCGTACCAGGAATATCGGTATCATGGCTCATATCGACGCAGGTAAGACTACACTGACTGAGCGTATTCTTTACTATACCGGCGTTAACTACAAGATCGGCGACACTCACGACGGTACTGCTACCATGGACTGGATGGAGCAGGAAGCAGAGCGTGGTATCACCATCACATCAGCCGCTACCACCTGCCACTGGACAATGCAGGAAAACTGCAAGCCCAAGGCCGGCGCACTGGAGCATCGTATCAACATAATCGATACCCCGGGACACGTTGACTTTACGGTAGAGGTGGAGCGTTCACTCCGTGTACTTGATGGCGCTGTAGGCGTGTTCTGTGCAAAGGGCGGTGTTGAGCCCCAGTCAGAAAACGTATGGCGTCAGGCAGATACATATAATGTTCCCCGTATGGCATTCATCAACAAGATGGATATCATGGGAGCAAACTTCTACGGTGGAACAGACTTGGTAAGAATGCCATCGTACTTCAGTTACCTATCGGTAAGGAAGATGAGTTCAAGGGCATCATCGATCTGTTCGAGGAGAAGGCATATATCTACAACGATGATAAGGGTGATGATATCTCCATCGTTGATGTACCCGATGACATGAAGGATGATGCAGAACTGTATCGCAGCGAGCTTATCGAAAAGGTATGCGAGCTTGATGATGACCTTATGGAGCAGTTCCTTGAGGACAAAGTTCCTTCAGTTGAGGATATGAAGAAAGCACTGCGTAAGGCTACCTGCGAGTGCCGTGCGGTACCCGTATGCTGCGGTAGTGCATATCGCAACAAGGGCGTTCAGAAGCTTCTTGATGCTATCCTTGAGTATATGCCCGCACCTACTGACATCCCCGCTATCAAGGGTGTTGATCTGGACGGTAACGAAGTTGAGAGACATTCATCAGACGCAGAGCCTTTCGCTGCACTGGCATTCAAGATTATGACCGATCCTTTCGTAGGTAAGCTGTCATTCATCCGTGTATATTCCGGTACCCTTAATTCCGGTTCTTACATACTGAATGCTACCAAGGATAAGAAA
>CADAHD010000126.1:7785-11092 GCA_902787595.1 uncultured Lachnospiraceae bacterium | reverse complement strand
CTGCTTTTTGCAGTACTCATCCAGGATCACGAAGGGCTTTTCATCCGGATACATGGCATCAATGAAGGAGAACCGCAGGCAGAGCGAAAGAAGATCCTGATAGCCCTTTGAGAAACTGCCGATCTCACGCTGGGCACCCTCGGAAACATACTTCAGTTCCGTCTTCGCATTCAGCAGATACCGGTCATCCTGTCTGCCGGTCAGCTGCTCGTAATAATCGTTGAAAGCGTGCAGCAGCGGCGCTGAATACCGGTTCGTCAATGCATCCTTTGCATTCTCCAGAAGCTTCCGCGTTTTCTCGACGAGGCGGTATTTCTCCACGCCCTCATCATACTGCTCCTGCAGCCGCAGAAGGTTTTCATGGCCTTCATTCCAGTATTCAAGCTCTTCCCGCAGATCTTCAAACTGACGGGTCAATGCATTCCGTTCTCTCCGCTTCGCATCCAGCTGCTCTGCGATCGAAGCGGCATGCTGTTTCGCGTCTTCCAGATCTGTTTCCTGTGTTCCTGCCAGTTTTTCGCGAAGGGCCGGAATATCGTGCAGGCCTTCGAAGCGTTCCAGTTCCTCGCCCGTTTCCGCTTCGTTTTTCAATGCATTCATATACGCGCTGCGGGTGGTAAGCAGGCTGTTCAGCTGTGCCGTCACATCCGCCTGCGCTGCTATGCCGAGTTTTCCGAAAAACGCATCGAGCATCCGCTTCTCATATCCGGCTTCTGCAGCAGCCTTTTCATAGGCTGCCTGCTTCGCCACCAGTTTTTCGTGCGCAGCTGCCCTGGACGAAAGGCTGAACAGATCATCCGTGTAGCGCTCATCTTCATTCTGCAGTCCGAAGCGAAGCAGAAATGCATCCAGCGTCCCCGAAAGCCGTTCCGCTTCCTTCGATAGGCCCTCTTCATCGACTGCATCCTTCTTTTCAAGGAGCGCCTTCCATTCGGTTTTTTCAGCTTCCTTCCGGCGTACTTGCGCCGTCAGAAGCAATAATAGTCCTGCCGCAAATACTGCTCCTGCTGCAATGAAGCCGCCGAGCCTGAACCCGTCCTGCATGATCAGGAACCCGGTCAAAGCCAAAAGACATATAGGCTACCTGCCCGAAGTGCCCCCGCTGTATCCCGATATGACTGTATCGGAGTATCTTGGATTTGCGGCGGAACTCAAAGGTCTGAGCGGCAAGGAAAAGCGTAAGGAAGTGGAGCGTGTTGAAGAGCTTCTGGCGCTGGGCTATGTCAAACAGCATCTGATCAAGCAGATCTCAAAGGGCTATAAGCAGAGAGTGGGACTGGCGCAGGCTATCACGGGCAATCCCGAGCTGATCATCTTAGACGAGCCTTCTTCGGGGCTGGATCCCAGGCAGATAGTGGAAATGCGTGAACTTATACGCAGGCTCAAGGAAGATCATACCGTGATCTTTTCGACCCATATCCTGAGCGAGGTCAGCAGTCTTTGCGACCATGTAATGATCCTTTCGGGCGGCAGGCTGGTAGCTGACGATACGCCCGAGCATCTGGTAATGGAGTATAATGAAAAACAGCGTCTGAGCCTGGTGCTTAAGGGTAACGCCACGGCAGCAGAACGGGCCATGGACAAGATAAAGGATATAGAGAGCCATAAGGTCTGTAAGGAGGATGCTGAATCCTGCACAATAGAGGTTACCGCTAAAAGAGGAAAGGATGTCAGAGAGGTCCTATCAAAGGCCTGCATAAAGGCCGGCTATACCATACTTGAAATGACGGGACGTCAGGTTACACTGGAGGAAGTTTATCTTGAGCTTACTTTCTTGCGGCCCATGAAGGAGGAGGCAGAAGATGTGGGCAGTTTTTAAAAAGGAGTGGCTGGGCAACTTCCGTAATCTGAGCGGCTGGCTGTTTTTATCGATAACCCTTTTCTTTATGGGCTGGTATTTCAGGTATTACGGGCTTACCAACGGCATGCCATATCTTTCCTATATCCTGGATGCCGTGCTTTTTATCTTCATATTTACCATGCCCCTCATAACCATGAGGAGTTTTGCGGAGGAAAAGCGCCATCGCACGGACCAGCTGCTTTTTACCTCGCCTGTCAGACTGTGGCAGATAGTGCTGGGCAAATACCTGGCGGCTGTATCGGTATTCCTTCCGGTTTTCCCGGTGCTGCTGGCGTATCCGCTGATAATGAGGATCTACGGAGCGGTTCCGTTTAATGAAAATGTCCTGGCTGTAGTGGGCTTCTTCTTTTTCGGACTTGCGGCTCTGGGGCTTGGCGTGCTCATCTCATCCCTGACCGAAAATCAGATGATAGCAGCTGTGCTCAGCTTTTTCGTGCTGCTGCTAAGCGCGATGATAAAAGCCATAAGCGGGATGATAAGCCGCGAGGGCAATGCGCTTACGGCGCTGCTTTCGATATTCGATCTGACCGGACCATTTGACAACAGCCTGTACGGCGTGCTTTACTGGCCTGATTATGTATATTACATCTCCATTGTGGTGCTGTCGCTTTTCTATACCGAGCAGATACTGGCAGCCAGACGTTTCTCTGTCAAGACGCACGGCATACCCTGGGCTCTGGCAAATACCTTAAAGATAGTGCTGGTATCGGCGGCGGTAATTGCGATCAACATCGGCGTAAGGGCGCTGCCCTATGACAGCAAGAGCGTCGACCTTACCTACAACGGCATACGCTCCATCACGGAAGAGAGCAAGCTGACACTTTCAAATCTTGACCGCGCTGTGCAGATATTTGTCCTGGTAAACGACGAGGACAAGGATGAGACGCTGGAAGCCACGCTGGACAGGATGGAAGAGAGCAGCGGCTTTATCAAAGTGGACTATATCGATCCCAAGGAGAATCCTTATTTCTATCTGGATTATGCGGATGTTGAGCCGCTTGCAAACAGTATGATAGTTGTGAGCGGCAAAAAGAGCAGGGTGGTAAATTATTACGACTGCTATCAGGTAAGCTACGATTATGCTTATGATGTGAGCGAAGGCGGATATGTCACCACCGATTATCATGTGTCCGGTTATGACGGCGAAGGCCGCATCATGAGCGCCATTCGTTATGTTATCAACGATCATGTGCCCAAGATATACTGCATAAACGGACATGATGAATTTGAGCCTGACGAGGAGCTTAATACCCGTATCGCAAATGCAGGTTATGATATGGAATCCATCAATCTGCTGCTGCACGAG
Organism: uncultured Lachnospiraceae bacterium; assembly: GCA_902787595.1. Next base: position 7,925 of record CADAHD010000126.1, on the reverse strand, counting down.
GATATTCCTGATGACGGCGATATCATTTTCATCCTGGCTCCCGTAAAGGATATGAATGATGATGACCTGGCAAAGATTAGGCGTTTTATGGATAAGGGAAAGGCTGCGCTTTTTATCACGGGCTACACCGAAGGCGCAGA
>CADAHD010000126.1:0-7721 GCA_902787595.1 uncultured Lachnospiraceae bacterium | reverse complement strand
ATGCCGGGAGTTGTAAGCGAGGCTGATCCCGCCTACTATAACGGCACGCCGGAATTTCTGCTGCCCGAGATAGTAGAGGGAGAGCTGACAAGGGCTGTGTATACCACCAGTCGCACACGCTTTATCTACATGCCCTTCTCAAGGGGAATACGCCTTAAGGAGACGGCGGATGTGAGCGGAAACACCTTCCTTCGCACCACAGAGAACGCCTTTATAAAGGTGGGCCGCGATATGGAAAAAGGTCCTTTCTCTCTGGGTATATATACCGAGAGATATGGCGACAACGGTATCAGCAGGGTGGTGACCTATACTACGGATTACTTCCTGTATAAAGATATAAACATGGCTGTAAACGGCAGTAACTACGAGCTTTTCATGAGGAGCCTTTTAAAACTTTCCGAAACGGAGGCGGAGGCCGATGTGCCCGTCAAGCCATACAGTTACGATCCCATTCTGGTGGATCCCACTGCCAGGGGCGTTATCTCTCTGATACTTACGGGCGTGCTGCCCGGAGCGGTTCTTCTTGTGGGACTGGGCATCTGGTACTACAGAAGAAGAAACTGAAAAAGAAATGTCATCCGGAGGACTTTGGCCCGAAGGATCTTTACACAAAAGGAGGAAAATATAATCATGAAGATCAGAACACGTTATGCACCCAGCCCTACGGGGAAGATGCATGTCGGAAACTTAAGGACCGCGCTGTATGAGTTCCTTATCGCAAAGCATGAGGGCGGCGATTTTATGCTGCGCATCGAGGATACCGATCAGGAACGTTTTGTGGAAGGCGCTATCGATATCATAAACCGCACGCTTGAAAAGACAGGCCTGTATCATGATGAGGGGCCGGATAAGGACGGCGGTTACGGTCCCTATGTGCAGAGAAAAGGGTGAGGCATATTACTGCTTCTGTGATAAAGAGAGACTGGCGACGCTCAAGACCGAGGTCGTGGAAGGCAAGGAGATCAGCATCTATGATAAGCACTGCCTGGGCCTTTCGAAGGAAGAGGTAGAGGCAAATCTGGCAGCAGGCAAGCCTTTTGTTATAAGGCAGAACATACCTAACGAGGGCACCACTACTTTCAGGGATGAGCTTTACGGCGATATCACAGTTGAAAATGCAGAGCTCGACGATATGATACTGATCAAGTCCGACGGCTATCCGACATACAACTTTGCAAATGTGGTTGACGATCACACGATGAACATCACCCATGTGGTAAGAGGAAACGAGTATATCTCTTCTTCGCCCAAGTATCAGAGACTTTATGATGCCTTTGGCTGGGAGAGCCCGGTATACATCCACCTTCCGCTCATCACCGATGAGAATCATAAAAAGCTTTCAAAGAGAAGCGGCCACTCTTCATTTGAGGATCTGCTGGAGCAGGGCTTTGTTACCGAGGCTATCGTAAACTTTATAGCGCTGCTGGGCTGGAGCCCCGAGGATAACAGGGAGATCTTCTCACTTGATGAGCTGATAAAGGAATTTGATTATCACAGGATAAGCAAATCGCCTGCGGTATTTGATATAGTCAAGCTGCGCTGGATGAACGGCGAGTACTTAAAGGCTATGGATTTTGATACTTTCTACGCCATGGCAGAGCCTTATCTTAAGCAGACCATAAAGAAGGATCTGGACCTTAAGAAGATAGCGGCTATGGTAAAGACCCGTATCGAAGTATTCCCTGATATAGCAGAGCATGTGGACTTCTTTGAGGAGCTTCCCGAATATGATACGGCTATGTATACGCATAAGAAGATGAAGACCGACAGCGCATCTTCGCTTCAGGTGCTTAAGGACATGCTGCCCATACTGGAGGCTCAGGAGGATTATTCCAACGATGCGCTTTATCAGACACTGCTTAAGTATGTGGAAGAGAAGGGCGTAAAGAACGGATACGTGATGTGGCCTATCCGTACAGCAGTGTCCGGCAAGCAGATGACTCCTGCCGGCGCTACCGAGATAATGGAGGTACTTGGCAAGGAAGAGAGCCTTAAGAGGATACGGAAGGGCATAGAACTGCTTGACAGCGCAGCAGGCGTATAGTATCATCTCTATACTCTGAGAAGGCATACAGATCGCGGAGAGAAGGCCCGCAGAAAGAGGTATGCCAATGAATTCTGATATTTTTTCAGGCCTTAGTCCCGAACAGGAACAGGCGGTGCGTCATACGGATGGTCCTATGATGGTGCTGGCCGGTCCCGGTTCGGGCAAGACCTTTGTTATTACCCGTCGTATTGCATATATGGTAAGCAGGGCAGGGATAGATCCCGGACATATCCTGGTGATCACTTTTACCAAAGCAGCCGCCCTGGAGATGGAAGAACGTTTTCATAAGCTTTGCGGCGATGACGGGAGCGATGTTAACTTTGGTACATTTCATGCCGTATTCCTGGGCATCTTAAAGGAATGTTTTCACTACAACAGATCTAATATACTTGATGAGGCTTCCAAACGCTATTATCTTAAGGAGGTCCTGGGAGGATATCCTGATGTGGAGGATGATGAGACGACCATAGAGGATCTTCTGTCGGCGTTTTCGAGGCTTAAAAACGACGGGCTTCCCCCTGAGGATTATGATGAGTCGAAGGGGCTGCTTAAGAAAGAAGTCTTTGTTGATATCTACAACGAATACCATGGGATACTAAAGGCGGAGCATAAGCTGGATTTTGATGATATGGTGCTGGATACCTTCAGGCTTTTTAAGGAAAGGCCGGAGATACTGATGAACTGGCAGAACCGCTACCGCTATATACTGGTGGATGAATTTCAGGATATCAATCCCATGCAGTACAGGGTCGTGCGCATGCTGGCCGAGCCGCGCAGGAATCTGTTTATCGTGGGAGATGATGATCAGTCGATCTATGGCTTCAGAAGCGCTGATCCGGGCATCATGCTGGGTTTTCCCAAGGATTATCCGGATGCGAAGCGGGTGACGCTCAAGGAGAACTTCCGCAGCGCTCCGCCTATAGTAGACGCTGCCCTGCGGCTGGTTGGCAATAACAAGGCCAGGTTCTTTAAGAAGCTTAAGGCAAAGCGTGAAGGCGAAAGGTCGATATTCGTAAACGGTTTTGACGAGCGCGCTCAGGAGGCGGAAGCAGTATGCGCGCTCATAGCCGGGGCGCATCCGCATATGCTTTATAAGGATATGGCATTGCTTTTTCGCACCAACAGCGGAGCTGAATATTATTCAAGGGCGCTGTCGGGGGCGGGGATACCCTTTTATCTGAAGGAAAAGATAGGCAGCATCTTCTCGGGGAGTATAGCGCAGGACATGCTGGCAATGCTGGCCTTTGCCCATGGGGATAAGAGCAGAAAGAACTTCCTGCGTTTTATGAACAAGCCGCTGCGTTATATACGCAGGGCAGCGCTTACCGGGGAAACGGTGGATCTGCAGGCGATGCTTAATGACAGGAGCAATAAGCCTGCGATAAGCAATGAGATCAGGAAGCTTAAATACCAGCTTGAGGGGCTTGAGGATATGCCGACATATGCAGCGCTGATGTATATAAGAAAAGGCATGGGATACGAGCAATGGGTGAAGCAGCAGGCAGCAGCGGCAGGAAAGGATGCGGCGGAAACAGAGGAAGAGCTGGCTTTTATCTGCGATTCTGCCAGGGAGTATGATTCTTATAAAGAATGGCTGGAGAGCATAGCGGCTTATGAAAAGGATCTTAAAGAGAGCGGCAGGGAAAAGGACAGGGATGCGGTACAGCTTATGACCATGCACGGTTCAAAGGGTCTTGAATATAAGCTGGTGGTGCTGCCGGATGTGAATGAGGGCGTCACGCCGCAGAAGAAAGCAAAGGAGGATAAGGAGATAGAAGAGGAAAGACGCATATTTTATGTGGCCATGACGCGGGCAAGGGATAAGCTGTTTATCTTCTATCAAAAAAAATCTGCCGGAGCTAAATTAAAGCCCAGCAGATTTTTGAAAGAAGCGGGTCTGATCAGTCCTCTTCTTCGTCAATGATCTCGTCAAATTCAACGGTATCAAGGTATTCGTCAAAAGCGTCCGAAGCGGCGTCGTACTCGTCTTCGTCATCGATGTAACGGAGAGAAGGATTGCCGTCTGCATCCTCTTCATGACCGTAGATCCAGACCTCGCCGTCTTCGTTTTCGCCATCTTCGTCAAGCGGGAGCAGGGCTATATAATCCCTGCCGTTGCATTCGAATATGGCGACGATGGAGCAGTCTACCGTACCGTCTTCAAGATCGAGCTGTACATACATCTCGTCATCATCGAGATCTTCTTTTTTTCCCATACTATACTTTCCTCCGAAATAAGGATTACACGACGCTTTACCCGGATGCACGTCATCCTGAGCGAAGCGAAGGATCTTTCGTCTTATCCCCCGGGAATGTCATCCTGAGCGAAGCGAAGGATCTTTCATCATTATAAAAAATTATCACTTTAAATACAAGTTAAATTATGTTATTATAACTATTTATTGAGGAGGCATATTATGAAAGCCTGGGAGCATTTTAAAACCATAACCGAACACAGGATAGAAGTTATGAAAGGCTGTTTTAAGGTTGGACTGTATTATCAGGGGCTGACGCATGACCTTTCCAAGTATTCGCTTACCGAGTTTTTGCCCGGAGCCAGATATTATCAGGGTTTCAGGAGTCCGAATGTTGCAGAGCGCGAAGATATAGGATATTCTTCTGCCTGGCTTCATCATAAGGGAAGGAACAAGCATCACTTTGAATACTGGATAGACTATCCCATAAGGGATAAGGAAACGGGCGAAGTAAAAGCGATACCTGCCCGCATGCCCAACCGTTATATAGTCGAGATGTTCATGGATAGGCTGGCAGCCTGCAAGACTTATCAGAAAGAAGCCTATACGGATGCATCGCCTCTTGAATACTATCAGAAGGGCGATATCAGCAGGTTTTTGCATCCCAAAACCCAGGAGATACTTGAACGCCTGCTTAAGATGAACGCAAAATACGGTGAAGAATATACCGTTCAGTATATAAAAGCAAAACTTCTTAGGAAGAAATGAGAGGAGATAGAAAATGTCTGAAAAGAAGATAATACTTACGGGCGACAGGCCCACCGGAAGACTGCATCTGGGGCATTATGTGGGTTCGCTGATGCGCAGGGTGCAGCTTCAGAATTCCGGTGAATATGATGAGATAAACATATTGATAGCTGATGATCAGGCCCTTACGGACAATGTCGAGGATCCGGGAAAGATCAGATCCAATATAATCAACGTAGTACTGGATTACCTTTCTGTAGGAATAGATCCCGCAAAGACAACCATTTGCGTGCAGTCTGCGCTTCCGGCGCTGCATGCCCTTACATTCTACTATATGAACCTGGTCACTACCGCAAGGCTTTCGCGCAATCCTACCGTTAAGGCAGAGATACAGATGAGAGGCTTTGCCGATGAAGGCCTTCCGGCAGGCTTCTTCTGCTATCCCGTATCGCAGGCGGCAGACATTACGGCTTTTGATGCTACAGTAGTGCCCGTAGGCGAGGATCAGCTGCCCATGCTTGAGCAGTGCAGGGAGATAGTCGAAAAATTCAACAGGATCTATGGTGAGACTCTTGTGCTTCCCAAGGCTATGATACCCGAGAATGAGACCCAGCGCCGCCTTCCCGGCGTTGACGGCAAGGCAAAGATGAGCAAGTCGCTGGGTAACTGCATCTACCTTTCGGATACGGCTGCCACCATAAAGAAGCAGGTTAACGGAAAGATGTTCACCGATCCCCAGCATCTTAAGATAGAGGATCCCGGACATCTGGAAGGCAATGTGGTATTTACCTATCTTACCGCGCTTTGCAGGGATGAGCATTTTGAGAGATATCTGCCGGATTACAAGAACCTTGATGAGATGAAAGAGCATTACTGCAGGGGCGGCCTGGGTGACGGCACCTGCAAAAAGCTGCTGATAAACATTCTTGAAGAGACTTTAAGCCCTATACGCGCTGAACGCGCCAAGTGGGAGGCAGATATCGATTCGGTTTACGATATCATTGCCGAAGGTACTAAAAAGGCTCAGGAAAAGACCAACGCCACCCTTGAGAGAGTAAGGGCGGCTATGAGGATAGATTATTTCAAGGATCGTTCCATAATAAAAGAATGGGATGAACTTTTGAAGAAGGCAGACAAATAAGAACAGACAGAGGTAATAAGCGATGTATCAGAATTCGATGATGGAGCTGAGCGAGGACAGGAACGAGCTTTTTAATGAGCTGGTAAACTATTGCATGGCTTCGGGCGAGATAGACCAGAACCTTTATTCAGAGTATGATGTTAAGCGCGGCCTGCGCGATTCAAACGGCAAGGGCGTGCTTACGGGCCTGACCGAGATATCGGATGTTAACGGCAGCAAGGTTGTGGATGGAGTCAAGGTGCCGGCTGACGGCGAACTCTTTTATCAGGGCATAAACGTAAATGACCTGGTTGAAGGCAATAAAGGCAAGAGATATGCCTTTGAGGAGATCACCTATCTGCTGCTCTTTGGAGCGCTGCCCAACGAGAAACAGTTTGAGAGCTTCAAGGCCATACTTACGGATCTGCAGGAGCTTTCCGGAGATTTTGTAAGAGATGTTATACTGCATAATCCCAGCATCAATATTATGAACTCGCTTCAGAAGGCTATCTTAAGCCTCTATTCCTTTGATGCAAATCCCGAGGATACATCGGTGCCCAATGTTCTGAGGCAGTGCCTGCAGATGATAGGCAAGACGCCGCTTATTTCGGTTTATGCATACCACGGTTACCGCCATTTCGATCTGAATAAGAATCTGCTGATCAAGACCCCTAAGAAGGAGTACTCGACCGCAGAGAATATACTTCATATGTTAAGACTGGACGGAAAGTTTACGCCGCTTGAGGCTGCTGTTCTGGATACCGCGCTGGTATTGCATGCGGAACACGGCGGCGGTAATAATTCAACCTTTACAACCCATGTGGTCACTTCTTCGGGAACGGATACCTATTCTGCGATAGCAGCGGCTATAGCTTCGCTTAAAGGTCCCAAGCACGGCGGCGCAAACCTTAAGGTGCAGCAGATGTTCCGTGATATGAAGGAGCATGTGAGCGACTATTCGGATGAGGCGGCTATAGCTGACTATCTGGAGAAAGTGTTAAAGAAGGAAGCTTTTGATAAGAGCGGTCTGATCTACGGTATGGGACATGCCATCTATACGCTTTCCGATCCCAGAAAGGTGATCTTAAAGAACTGCACAAAGATGCTGGCAGAGGAAAAGGGCAGGATGGCAGAGTTTGAGCTTTATGATTCGGTAGAGCGCATCGCTGCGGAACTGATCACAAAGAGCAGGAGGGTATTCAAACCCGTATGCGCCAATGTGGATTTCTACAGCGGCTTTTTGTACAGCATGCTGGGCATACCCGAAGAACTCTTTACGCCCATGTTTGCGATAGCCAGGATATCGGGCTGGAGCGCTCACCGTCTTGAAGAACTGGTAAACAAGGGCAAGATAATCCGCCCTGCATATAAATATGTCGGAAAACACAAAGAGTATACAGCCTTAGAAAAGAGGTAAAAGACATGGCAGGTAAATATGTTGCATATGTATCTTGTTATACCCAGGGCAGCAAGGTGGGCATGCGCGTCTATGACGTGGATATGGAAAAGGGAGTATTCACCGAAAAGGAGCAGGTGCAGATCAGCAACTCCTCCTATGTGACCATATCCCATAACCGCAAGGTGCTTTATTCCATCACCGACTACGGCGTGG
>CADAHD010000125.1 GCA_902787595.1 uncultured Lachnospiraceae bacterium | reverse complement strand
CAATATCAATCCTATAACGGTCAAAAATACTCTGAGAGCGCTTTTCTTTTTGGGCTTATCCTTTTTCTCTTTCATACTAAAGTGTATCTCCATCTCCCGGCCCGCCATCCAATAGCGACCGTTTATGCTCTATTATTATCATATATCATCCCTGTTTTCAACATATTGCCGTCAAAAGCGACCACATCTTGATTTCGTTATCAAAAAACCACGAGGACGAACCTCGTGGTTTTTCAAAAAACTGCTTTATCTTTCGGCTTATGCAAAAGACACAGATGGCTTAATCGTTTATGAAGTGCGTCCACTCATGTTCTTCCTGCTGCGGCAGACCAAGCTTCTCTTTGCCAAGTGCGATACTCTTCATCAGGAATGTCATATTACGTGCAAGTACCCTCATAGTCTGCAGCCCTTCCAGGTCCTTAGAAGCCTGTCCGGGCGTCCTTCCGTGTATGCTGTTCCAGTACTGACTTGAAGCTACAGGCATTCCGGAGATTGTAAAATACTTATTCAGCTCATCAAAAGTAGCCGAGCATCCGCCTCTTCTGGCTACAACAATACTTGCTCCTACCTTCATTGTCTTGTCAAAGTGACTGCTGTAAAACAGTCTGTCCAGGCAGGCGATCAGCGTGGCATTTGCTGATGCATAATAAACCGGCGATGCCACTACCATGCCGTCAGCCGCCTCAAACTTCGGAGCCAGTTCATTTACGATGTCATCAAAAACACATTTTCCGCTTTTTGAACAGCTGTTGCATGAAACGCATCCGCGGATATCCCTGTTTCCGATATGGACCACTTCAGCCTCAACCCCTTCATCTTCAAAGACCCTGACCATCTCATTTACCGCAACCATCGTATTACCGTTGGTCTTAGGGCTTCCGTTCAGTAATAGAACATGTAATTTCTTATCCATCTCTGCCTCCTTTTTTCTCAGACGATACCGTCTTATGCTGCCATTGTTTACTGCGCCGGTCATTAACCTTTTACCGGGGTTGCGGCCAGATCATTTATCACTTCGCCGGCTATGATCAGTCCCGCTACCGACGGAACAAAAGCGGTTGAGCCGGGGATACTTCTGCGCTTTGTATGCTTTGATCCCGCCTCAGTTGGATCACAACTCTCTTCTTCACTATCTGCGACTGTATCCTCAAGCGGCTTCATCGGCATTTCCTTTGAATACACTACCTTAAGCGAATCGATCCCTCGCTTTTTGCATTCATGCCGCATCACCTTTGCGAGCGGGCATATGGAAGTCTGATAAATATCCGCGACCTCAAAAAGCGCAGCATTCAGCTTATTTCCTGCCCCCATGGAGGATATGACCGGCGTTCCCTCCTTCTTCGCCTTTTCTATTATCGCCAGCTTTCCCGTGACCGTATCGATCGCATCAACAACATAATCATACTCACTAAAATCAAACTGATCCTGCGTCTCCGGCAGAAAGAAGGTCTTATATATCCTTACCATGCAATCGGGGTTGATATCCAGTATACGTTCCTCTGCTACATCAACCTTATATCTCCCGACAGTTTTAGTAGTGGCTATTATCTGCCGGTTAATATTCGAAAGGCAAACCCTGTCATCGTCGATGATATCTAAAGCTCCTATCCCGCTTCTGGCAAGTGCTTCAACCACATAACCGCCCACTCCGCCTATACCGAATACGGCAACGCGCGCAGCAGCAAACCTTTCCATGGCCTCCGCCCCATATAATAAGCTTGTTCTTGAAAACTGACCGGACATCAATAACCTCCCCGTGACTTCCTTTATCGCCTATTATATCATCTTTTGTAACACAAAGCCACGAGGTCCGTCCCCATGGTTTTACCCGCATTCGGTTTATCAGGCAAGACCGGGGGACGGACCTCGCGTTTTTTTCTTCAATGCTGTTATATAACTGTTGACAACTGTTATATACTGTTATATACTGTTTTTGAGCAGAGGGGAAAGACAACTGCAGAAGGTCTTTCATTCCGGTGCAATGCGCATGTACCGGCTCTGCAGAAAGGAAATCAGCATGCAGATAATAATAAACAATTCGTCCATGATACCTGTATATGAGCAGCTTATGGACCGCATCAAACAGGAGATCATAAACGGAGGTATTAAAGAAGGCGAAGCCCTTCCTTCCGTAAGAAGCCTGGCCAACGATCTTAAGATCAGCGCCCTTACGGTGAAAAAAGCCTATGATAAGCTTGAGGAAGACGGCTATATACTAACCGTTCACGGCAAGGGCAGCTTCGTTACCGCTACGGATATGCAGCTTGCAGCCGAAGCCAGGAAAAAATCTATAGAAGATTCTTTTGCCCTTACGGTGGAGCATGCCAGAGCTTTAGGGCTCACGGATGAAGAGATCCGCGATATCTTAGAGATCATCCTGGCCGAATAAGAAGGAGTCAAGAAATGATACAGATAAATGATCTGCAAAAGAAATATAAAGGTTTTGAACTGAATGTTTCCCTCACTATACCCGAAGGTACTGTTACAGGCCTTATCGGAAAAAACGGTGCCGGGAAAAGTACAACCATCAAATCAATACTGGGGCTGGTAAAACCTGACGGAGGCAGTATAAAGGTCCTTTCGGATGCTCCGGGGAAAAATATGGAATCCATAGGCGTTGTCCTTTCCGACTCCGGTTTTTCCATGATGCTTACCATAAAGGATGTTATCCGGATCCTGCGCGCCAGTTATAAAGATTTTGAAGAAAAGCGATTTTGTGAATTCTGCAGCAGACAATCACTGCCCATGGACAAACCCATCAAAGAGTTTTCCAGCGGTATGAAAGCAAAGCTTAAAGTTATCTCTGCAATAAGCCATAATGCAAAGCTGCTCATACTTGACGAACCTACTACAGGGCTTGATGTCCTGGCGAGAAACGACGTGCTTGATCTGCTTCGCGATTATATGGCAGAATCTCCTGAGCGTTCAATTCTGATAAGCTCACATATTTCCTCGGATCTGGAGGGCTTATGTGACGATATCTACATGATAGACCGCGGCCGTATCATAATGCATGAAGATACCGATACCCTGCTTGGCCGCTACGGAATACTTAAGATGACCGAAAAAGAATATGAAGAGATAGACAAACAATACATAACCATCACTCAAAAAGATCGTATGAATGTAACCTGTCTGACAAACGAAAAACAATTCTATCTTGATAACTATCCTAAAATAGTCATAGAAAACAGCAGTATCGATGATATCATCGTTCTTACACTGGGAGGTAATGAGAGATGAAAGGATTTCTGGTAAAAGATTTCTGCATGCTTGCAGGACAGAAAAAACTGTTTATATTATATATATTTCTTATGGCATTTATGAGCTATACGATGGAAAGTTCATTTATAATAAGCTATTTCCCGATGATAGCAACTCTGCTGGCCTTTTCCACCATCACCTATGACAGTTTTGATAACGGAATGGCCTTTATCATGACTATGCCGGGAGCCAGAAAAAACTACGCCAATTCCAAATACCTGCTCTCTCTGATCATGGTCGCCCTCAGCTGGGTCGCCGCATTGGTGATGCAGTTCGCTTCAATGACAATAAAGAAGGAGCCCTTTGATACCCTTGATCTGTTAGGCCAGGATATGCTTTATCTGCCAATATTCCTTATCATATGCAGTATCATTATCCCCGTTGTCCTTAAGTTTGGTGCGGAAAAAGGGCGTATCATAATGATAATCATCTTTGGCATAGCGGCGCTTATAGTTTTCGCCGGCATCAAACTTAAGCAATCAAATGATCTCAATATCGGCTTCGATGTGAAAGCATTTATAAGCTCCATCGAAAGTATTTCGCCTTTCATTATCGCCGCCGGATTAGCAGCTGTTGCTCTTATCATAATGTTCATTTCCATCGTGATAAGCAATTCTGTCATGAAAAACAAAGAATACTGAACGACAAGAAAACCACGGGGTGACTTGGACGGCCCCCGTGGTTTTCCTATTTGCTGAACCTGAACACCTCTCCCTTTGCCCTGAACGGCAGTCTGGCGCCCACAGGAATCAGAAAAGCATGCTCTCTTTTCACATGCAGATCATCTTCTATCATCCCATCTGTGATGATAAGTATTGGCGCATCCTTCGGAAAATCCTTTGCCTCCTGTAAAAGATCCACGCCCGGCTGCAGTATGGTACCGCCGCGCCCTCTCACTTCCACACGCCCTGCGATATCCTCCGGTGCCAGATATCCCGCGTCATAAGCATCCGCATCGCAGAATATTACTCTGGCATATGGAACTTCCTTTGCCGCGCTGTAACTGGCGATCGCGCCCAGTGCATATCCTATCATTTCCGCGTTCATCGAACCGGAAGTATCTACCACCACGCCAAAGGTCCTGCTGTATTCCGGTACATCTGCTGTCACATACCTGGGTCTTGGTATATCAGGCGTGCTGCCCTGTCTGCGGCTGGGTCTGGCATAAGTACGCTTCGCCTCTAACGGAAGAAAATGAGCATCGAACCATCTCCCCAGTTCCACATCCCATGGGATCGGCGGCATTGCAAGAGCTCTTATCTCCTGTACCAGCCCGGCCGGAACCGTTCCCCTTCCGTATTTCAGATGATATTCCAGCCCCTGCTGCATCGCCCGCCGGCAGAACTCATCCAGATCCATGGCTTTTCCCGCTGATATCCGCTCACCGTCTCCGATCACATCTCCCATACCGTTACCACGAAAAGTCGCCAGTTTCCTGTACTTCCGAAGATCGGTAACAATACGGTCATAAATCTCCTCTGCGGACATTCCTTTCAGTTCCGCATCATACAGCAGTCCGTCTTGCGGCATGGATCCCACATGCAGCTCATTCAACCAGCCGTTTATCACATAATCACAGGCAACATTCCAAAGATATTTATCCCTTCCGTTACAGCGTGTATGATGCCCAAGACCGGCATGCAGATACTCATGCGCCAATACAAACTTAAGCTCTTCTTCATTAAGCCGCGCCGCTGGATTAATATATATCTCACCGCCGGCAGCATCTACTGCAGCCACCGATATCTCCTCTTTTCTGCAGAGTTCGGCATCTTCGATTATCTTAAATCCTGCTGCCATGCCGCCAAGGAGCGGGTAATGATTTATAAACCACTCTGCTGCCCTTGCGCCGCGCCCTTTTTTGTTTACTGCATCCGGGTTATGACCTCCTGCCGTACTCACTGCCGCGGATACAGAATATGCCAATGCCCCCGCAAAGATCTCGGTCGGACGCCTGTTCCACCTGTAGATGTTTTCATACGTGCGCGGCTCATCTAAGCCCCTCATATCCGGCTGTCCCGCAATTGAGGTCCCCCACCAGCATCCTTCCGGAGCTCCTCTCTCCATCAGTTGCTGATAGATCGAATTCTCGTCCTTTCCAAGCTGTGTAAACACCGTTGTATCATTCAGCGGGTTTCTACCGAATTTGATCTCCTCCAAAAAACGCGTAATATAAATATCACACGCCACATTCCATATCATTTTGTCAAACTGTATCTGCCTGCTTATTCTTCCGTTATCACTGATCCTTTCCACAGCCGGAACCTTATCCGCATCAAAATGCCCGAAGGCATAATGCAGCTGACAATGCGCGATCAGAAAAGCCCATTCCTGCGGATCATGGGTGACATCTTTATTAAGCATGATATGTCCGCTCGCATCTGCTATGGCGGAAGCCTTCTGCAGTTTATCTTTCTTGCAGATCAGCGTCTCACGATACAAACGTGAAAACAGCGGACTTTCTTTTATGATCTCAAGACCTTCCAATAAAGCTTCTTCATTCGGACTGATATGCTGCTGATTCTTTCCCATCTCATTCCTTCCTGTTATTCACAAGTCTTGGCAGATCACGAACTATCTCCATCATAAACCAGTCCGGCAGTACCTCATTATCCTCTGCCGATACTACCATCTGTGCCAGCTCATAATTTATGCTGCTGAGCTCCTTGATCATCGCCTTTGCCCTGTGTGTAAAAAACTGCGTATCCTTATTCAGCTTTTCCTTGTTCTGCGGCAGTTCCATCATAAGCCTTGCGCGGAAAGACTGCGCCAGAAAATATAAAATATCCCGATCCTTCGGATCTGCCGGCCAGCGCGCATTTCCTTTAATGATCGCATTCAGGATGTTCTTATCATCCAGCGTCCTGCTATATGCAACAAACATCCCCGCATGCTGCGGACTCACACTTCCATATGCCAGTACCCGCAGGAGTTCCTGCGATATCTCATGTCCTTCTTCGCCTGCATGATATTCCTTAAGCGCATCACTAAGCATATGCCAGCTTCTGGGCGTAGAATAAGGTTCCTCGCTCTTGGGCGGTTCGCTGAAAAGATGATCCGGACGCTGACTTATATAATCGATCACCCAGGGATGCAGAGCATTTTCGTAAGCCCAGTCCAGCCACTGTGCCGTATCCGCCACCAGCTGCACATGAAACATCCTGTTAACCAACGCCGAAGACATCGTCTTTACGATAGCTCCGTCCTGTGAACGGTTTCCGGCACCGATCACCACACTGCCCTCCGGCAGATGATATTCTCCTATCCTGTGCTCGTGTATCAGACTGTAAAATGCTTTCTGCACTTCCTGGCTGCACGCATTCAGTTCATCCAGAAACAGTACATAGGGCTCCTTTTTTGCGATCATCTTGGGCGGCAGAAATTCCGATGTTTCTCCGCTGATCCTGGGGATGCCTATGATATCCTCCGGTGCCAGCTGACTTCCCAAAAGCGATACACATTCCATGCCCACTTCATCCGCAAACTTCTGCACCAGGGCCGATTTCCCGATACCCGGCGCTCCCCAGATGAACACCGGCCTTACCGGCGCGATATTTAAAAGTATCTCAAACAATTCCTTTTGTGTTACGGTAAATGCTAAATTCATTTCACTCTCCCCCTGCTTTATAATTATA
>CADAHD010000124.1 GCA_902787595.1 uncultured Lachnospiraceae bacterium | reverse complement strand
TCTTGTCGGCAAACTCCTGCGTGATGGGCGCGCCTCCTGCCATGACCTTCACTTTGCTGCGCCAAGGCGCTGCGTTTATCGCTGAAACTGTCTGTTCCAAGGCAGGCATGGTGGTGGCCAGTGATGTCATCGCCAACGGCAATCAGCTGGTCTTTCCGAAGGGTTATGTACTCACGGAAAAGGCTATAGCCAGGCTGGAGGCCTATGAGATATATGATATACGTATAGAGGATCCGGTAGGTTATGAGATAGAAGAGATTAAAGATGACGAACCGGATCTGAGCAAGTTTGGCGGAATGGATCCCGCATCTTTATCGGATGCTGCCGATTCACTGATGAGCGTCCTGACAGGCATAGATGTGAAAGAGGATGCCGATATTCAGGTAAATCAGCAGGAGGAGCCTTCACATTTCGAAAAACTCAAAGCCAGTCAGGAGTTTCAGGCGTTCAAGCAGTCGTTTTCAAAGAATGTCGAGGGACTGCGCACCAATCTGAATGATATAGTCGAGAAGAATACCCCCATAAACGTGGACAATATGATAGGGGATACGATGCGCATAATCAGCGCCCAGGGCAATACCTTCGGCGTATTCGACATGCTTCATAATATGCGCGATTTTGATGACCTGACATATGCACACAGCATGAATGTGGCCATGATCTGCAACGTGTTTGCAAGATGGCTGGGATTCGATGAAGAAAATGTCAAGCTGGCTACGGCCTGCGGCATGATGCATGACATAGGAAAGCTCAAGATACCCGACAGCATAATCAAAAAGCCCGGCAAGCTTACGGATGCGGAATATGCGGCTATCAAGTCCCATCCGATAGAGGGCTATAATATATTAAAAAACCAGAATATAAGCGATCATATCAAGCTGTCGGCTTTAGAGCACCATGAGAAGTGCGACGGAAGCGGATATCCCATGAGGCTGACCAGGGATAAGATCGATGGGTTCGCAAAGATAGTGGCCATAGCGGATGTTTATGACGCCATGACCGCCAACCGAGTATACCGCGAAGGAATGTGTCCTTTCAAAGTTATAGAGATATTTGAGGAAGAGGGGCTGCAGAAGTACGAGATCCCCTATATCATGAAATTCCTCGAGAACGTGGTAAATACATATATAGATAACCGCGTTCTGCTGAGTGACGGACGCACGGGAACAGTACGCTGGATAAATAAACAGCGCCTGTCAAAACCCATGCTTGAAATGTCTGACGGAAGTTTCCTGGAGCTTGATAAAACTCCGGGATTGAGCATCAAAAAGATATTATGATCATCAGGCCAGCTTCAGTCTGGCCTTTTGTAATTCACGGTCTGAGCTGACTTTTTCGATCCTAGCGCCCAGGCCTTTTAATTTCAGTTCGAAATCTTCATAACCGCGCTCGATGAAACGGGTGTCCTCGACAATGGTCTCACCCTCTGCGGCAAGCGCTGCGATGACAAGAGCCGCGCCCGCGCGAAGGTCGGGAGCGGTAATGCTGGCACCGCTGTAACGGGACACGCCGGTAATGACAGCCATGTTGCCCTCTACCTTGATTGAAGCGCCCATGCGCACCAGTTCATCAACGTATTTGAAACGGTTCTCGAATATACCTTCTGTCACTATGCTGGTACCCTGTGCCAGACCAAGAGCCACGGTGATCTGCGGCTGCATGTCGGTGGGGAAACCGGGATAGGGCAGGGTCTTAACCTGTGTGGAAGTAAGAGGCTCCGGAGCGGAAACCCTTACGGCGTCATCATATTCGGTAATATGGCAGCCGATCTCGCAGAGCTTTGCGGTGATGCACTCCAGATGCCTGGGGATGACGCCGCGAACCAGCACGTCGCCGTGACATGCCGCTGATGCCATCATATAAGTACCTGCTTCTATCTGATCGGGGATTATGGCATATTCCGTGCCGTGCAGGCGCTCAACGCCCTTGATGCGGATCACGTCGGTACCGGCGCCTTTGATATTAGCGCCGCAGCTGTTTAAGAAGTTTGCCAGGTCAACCACGTGGGGCTCCTTGGCTGCGTTTTCTATGATAGTCTTGCCGGTGGCAAGAGTGGACGCCATCATGATATTGATGGTGGCGCCTACGGAAACTTTATCCAGGAAGATATGGTTTCCGCGCAGTTCCTTTGCTTCGGCGCTGATACAGCCGTGCTGTATGCGGACCTTAGCTCCCAGGGCAGAAAAGCCCTTGATATGCTGGTCGATAGCGCGCACACCTATATTACAGCCGCCGGGAAGTGGCACCTGCGCCTGTCTGTTCTTTCCCAAAAGCGCGCCCACCAGATAATAGGAGGCTCTGATGCGCTTTAAGTATTCGTCGTTTATTATGTTGCTTTCTATTTTAGATCCGTCGATAACGACCGTGTGTCTGTCGGGGCGCTCTATCTTAACGCCTATCTGCTCCATTGCTTTGAGCAGAACGTTCACATCGGTCACGGCGGGTACATTTTCAATGCGTACGGGGTCGTTGGTCATGACCGCGGCTGCAAGTATTGCAAGAGCAGCGTTTTTAGCTCCGCCGATCTGCACTTCTCCCTGCAGGGTAGGCCCACCCCAAATTGCATACCTGTCCATAAAAAACCTCAGTTCAATTTAATCTCAGTAATTATAATGCACATGGCAGTAATTGTCAAAATTTTTTTCCTTTTCTATTGACAGAGGGCTATATATAGAGTATTCTTTAGCATGCAAACACAATATTGAGAAGTTCTCTTATTCAGAGTGGTGGAGGTACATAGGACCTGTGAAGCCACGGCAACCCCTTAGCCATAAGGAAGGTGCCAACCTGAGCGATAAGACGATATGTCTTCGAACAATAAGAGGGTCTGTTAGTTCTGATCCGCTTATTCCGTAAGCGGTTTTTTGATACAAAAAGACTTATTCTTGACAGGGAACTTCGCCATTTTCCATTTGTTAAGGAGGAAGAAGCGATGGAAAAAATACTTTTCACATCCGAGTCGGTGACGGAAGGACATCCCGACAAGATCTGCGACAACATCTCTGATGCTGTGCTGGATGCACTGATGGCTCAGGATCCCATGAGCCGCGTGGCCTGCGAGACCGCCATTACTACCGGGCTGGTGCTGGTAATGGGCGAGATCACCACCAAGGCTAATGTGGATATCCAGAAGATCGTGCGCGATACCATAAGGGAGATCGGTTATGACGATTCTTCAAAGGGCTTTGACTGCGATACCTGCGGCGTTATCGTGGCTCTGGACAAGCAGAGCGCCGATATAGCAATGGGCGTTGACAAGGCTCTGGAAGCTAAGGAAAACAAAATGAGCGACGAGCAGATCGAGGCTATAGGCGCCGGCGATCAGGGCATGATGTTCGGTTTTGCGACCAACGAGACCAAAGAGTTTATGCCTTATCCCATCTCTCTGGCGCACAAGCTCACCAGACAGCTCACCAAGGTACGCAAGGACGGCACGCTTTCATATCTTCGTCCCGACGGCAAGAGCCAGGTGTCTGTAGAGTATGATGAGAACGGCAAGGCAAAGAGACTTGAGGCAGTCGTAATCTCTACCCAGCATGCGGCTGACGTTACCCAGGAGCAGATCCATGCAGACATAAAGAAGTATGTGCTGGATCCCGTGCTGCCTGCAGATATGGTAGATTCTGATACAAAGATCTTTATCAATCCCACCGGACGTTTTGTTATCGGCGGACCTAACGGCGATTCCGGTCTTACCGGCCGTAAGATAATAGTAGACACCTACGGCGGATATGCGCGTCACGGCGGCGGAGCATTCTCCGGTAAGGACTGCACCAAGGTGGACAGGAGCGCTGCATATGCTGCGCGCTACGTTGCAAAGAACATCGTGGCAGCAGGCCTGGCTGACAAGTGCGAGATACAGCTTTCCTATGCTATAGGCGTGGCTCAGCCCACTTCCGTACGCGTGGATACCTTCGGCACCGGCAAGCTGCCCGAGACTAAGATACTCGAGATCGTACGCGAGAACTTCGATCTGCGTCCCGCAGGCATCAGCAAGATGCTCGACCTGCGCAGACCCATCTACAAGCCCACTGCGGCTTACGGCCACTTTGGACGCGATGATGTTTCGCTTCCCTGGGAAGCATTGGATAAGGCAGAGGCGCTGAAGAAGTATCTGTGACTTTGTCATCCTGAGCGAAGCGAAGGATCTTGACAGAGTAAATTGTACCAATAAACTATCTCTTATTAAAAACAGGGAAGGCTCGTCTTGCGCGGGCCCTCCCTTTTTGGTATAATACAGAATGTGTGTTCGATACAATGCGGAGGGTTGCAAATGTCATTCGTTCATCTTCATGTGCATACGGAATACAGTCTGCTGGACGGTTCCAATAAGATAAAAGAATATGTTAAGCGGGTTAAAGAGCTGGGAATGAGCGCAGCCGCCATTACCGACCATGGCGTTATGTACGGCGTGGTGGATTTTTATGAGGCGGCAAAGGCGGAAGGCATCAAACCCATTCTGGGCTGCGAGGTCTATGTGGCGCCGGGCTCGCGTTTTGACAAGGAATTGTCCGGTGGTGAGGAGCGCTACAACCATCTGATCCTTCTGGCCGAAAATCAGAAGGGCTATCAGAACCTTATGAAGATAGTTTCCATAGGTTTTACCGAAGGCTTCTACTATAAACCCCGTGTGGATAAGGAAGTGCTTGAGAAGTATCACGAGGGGCTTATCTGCCTTTCAGCCTGCCTGGCCGGATCGCTGCCCCGCATGATACAGCGCGGCCAGCTTGATGAAGCGCGCGAAGAAGCGCGGTGGTTCAAGCGCGTTTTCGGCGAGGGCAATTATTTCCTGGAGCTGCAGGATCACGGCATCCCTGCGCAGCGTCTGGTGAACATGGAACTGATGACCATCAGTAAGGAGCTGGACATACCTCTGGTTGCCACCAATGACTGCCATTATACCTATGCGGCTGATGCTGAGTCGCATGATGTGCTGCTCTGCATACAGACCCAGGCCAAGGTGTCGGATGAGAACCGCATGCGCTATGAAGGCGGACAGTTCTATGTTAAGAGCGAAGAAGAGATGCTCGCGCTTTTCCCCTATGCGGCGGACGCCATCGAAAATACCGCGCGCATAGCCGAGCGCTGCAATGTGGAGATAGTATTCGGCGAGAGCAAGCTGCCCCATTTCGAGGTGCCGGAAGGGTACGAGCCCTGGACTTATCTGAACAAGCTCTGCGATGAAGGCCTTAAGGAGCGCTATCACGACAGGCCGGATGAGGAGAAGGCTGAGCTCAGACAGCGCCTGGATTACGAGCTGTCGGTCATAAAGGAGATGGGCTTTGTAGACTATTTCCTTATAGTATGGGATTTTATCAATTTTGCAAAGAGCCATGATATCCCTGTGGGCCCGGGACGTGGCAGCGCCGCCGGGAGCATAGTTTCGTACTGCCTCAGGATAACGGATATAGATCCTATCAGATATAACCTGCTGTTTGAGCGTTTCCTGAATCCCGAGCGTGTGTCCATGCCCGATATCGACGTTGACTTCGGGCCGGAGCGGCGCCAGGAGGTCATTGATTACGTAAGCGAAAAATACGGCCGTGAGAAGGTGGTGCAGATAGTCACCTTCGGTACCCTGCAGGCCAGGGGCGTGATCAGGGACGTGGGCCGCGCCATGGACATATCTTATGCCCGCTGCGACATGCTGGCAAAAATGGTGCCGGCGGAGCTGGGCATCACCCTGGCAAAGGCTCTGGAGATGAATCCGGATCTTAAGGGTCAGTATGATAATGATGACGAAGTAAAAAAGCTGATCGATACCTGCATGAAGCTGGAGGGACTGCCCAGGCATACTTCCATGCATGCGGCGGGCGTGGTCATCTGTCCCGAGGCGGCGGATGAATTCGTGCCCTTAAGCCGCAGCGGCGCGGACGGCCCCATTACTACGCAGTTCACCATGACCACGCTGGAGCGTCTGGGCCTTCTTAAGATGGATTTCCTGGGGCTGCGCAATCTGGAAGTGATACAGAACGCCATAAAGAATATATACAAGAGCAGCGGAAAGGAGATCGACCTTTCAAAGATAGATTATAACGATCCCAAAGTTTTTGCCTATATCAGCACCGGCAAGTGCGAAGGTATTTTCCAGCTTGAGAGCAGCGGCATGAAGAGCTTTATGAAGGAGCTCAAGCCCGGTAATCTGGAAGATGTCATAGCAGGCATTTCTTTATACCGCCCGGGCCCCATGGATATGATCCCGCAGTATATAGCGAGCAAAGAGGATCCGGACAGCATAAGCTATCCCTGCAAGGAACTGGTGCCTATACTTTCGCCTACCTACGGCTGCATAGTTTATCAGGAACAGGTTATGCAGATAGTGCGTGAACTGGCCGGATATACCATGGGCAGATCCGATAACGTGCGCCGCGCCATGAGCAAGAAAAAGCAGAAGGTCATGGACAGCGAGCGGGAGATATTTGTTAACGGAAACGCCGGAGAGATCGAAGAGGCGCGCAGAGAGGGAAAGCCGCAGGAAGAGTGGCCCAAAGAAGTGCCCGGCTGCGTAAAGAACGGCATCCCGTATGATGTGGCGCAGAGCGTCTACAACATGATGATAGACTTTGCAAAGTACGGCTTTAATAAATCGCATGCAGCCTGCTACGCCGTGGTGGCGTACCAGACGGCCTGGCTTAAGTATTATTATCCCAAGGAATATATGGCGGCGCTGATGACCTCGGTCATACAGTTTTCCGGCAAAGTGGCCGCATATAACCAGATAGCGCGCCAGATGGGGCTTAAGCTTCTGCCGCCGGACATAAATCACGGGGATGTGGGCTTTGCAGTATCGGAAGAAGGCATATTATATTCGCTCACAGCCATAAAAGGCGTGGGCAGGAACGTGATACAGCTGATAGTCGATGAGCGCGAGGCACACGGCTTGTATAAGGATCTTAATGATTTTATTGAGCGCGTGT
>CADAHD010000123.1 GCA_902787595.1 uncultured Lachnospiraceae bacterium | reverse complement strand
TAGAGTCGGTATATACATTTGCGATCGCATTATCTGTATCAAAGCTGTCATCGGAGCATAAAGTGACATGACCTCCAAAACAACCTTTCTCATAGATCTTAACCGTACCGGCTTTAGTCACATCAAAAGCATAATAATCGATATAATTCATCGCTTTATAATTTAACGTTCCGTAATATTTTGTATTGGTATCTATGGTTTTGTATGAAGTTTCAGAATCTAATTCTTCTTCCCAAAAGTCACTTTCCTTAAAATCTACCTGAAAGGATCCCGTAACCTCTCCTTCTGAAGCAGTGAGCATAGTCATTTGCGCGCAGAGTATATACTTAGCTCCCGCTTTAAGTCCTACCCTTCCTGCAAGTGATTTTTTTTCTTTTGCTTCTCCGGCAAAAATTTTGTTTGGAAGTAACGCCTCATTTTCAAATATATTGATTTCAAGGGAATGCTCTTTAGTGCCTAGTGCATAAATCTCAAGGTAGCCCGTGTTTTGTGTCGTGAATTCATAATACTGTATTGAGTTATTCTTGGATAATTTAACGCTTACTTCCTTACCAAATTCGAGCTTTTCGGGCTTTTCTTGAGTTCCGGTCACATCAGAGGACTCTCCCTCTTCCGGATCTGCATCGTCAGATCCTGCATCATCCCCCGCTGTTTCATCTTCTGTTACATCTTCTTCATCTGCTGCATTTTCCGATACAGCTTCTTCATCTGCTGCATCTTCAGATACGGCTTCTTTATCAGCCTCATCATCGGATACAGTTTCGTTTTCGGAAACGGCTTCATCTTCCGGTAAAACTTCGTTTTCCGATATAGCTTCGTTTTCTGATACAGCTTCATCTTCGGAAACAGCTACCACCTCTGTATCGGCATCATCGGACGCCAGTACAGGTGCATAGTTCCCAAGAAGCATCGTTGCAGTCATTAAGCCGGCGATACCTTTTTTGAAAACTTCCCTGATCTTCATCTTTATTCCTCCTTTTCTTTTTATGGTAAACACCATCATAGATCAGACTGCATTGACTTTCTACCACGTCATCTTTGCATTTACGCCACTCCATGTAGCATTATGATCCGGACTGTCCATGAATAAAGAAGCTGATGTATCGCAAAGAGCATGATTTCAGATTTATCATTTTATCATCATATCCGTGCAGCGGCAATAAAAAAGGACCCGCTAAATTGCAGGTCCTTCCATGAATAATTATCAGTCTTCCTCTTCCGAAGGCGGGAACTTCTCACGAAGCACGAACCACAATGCACCGGTCACACATACGGACGAATATGTACCGCATACGATACCGATTATCAGCGGCAGGGCAAATTCCCTGATGGAGCTCACGCCCAGTATGAAGAGCATGATTACCATTATAACGGTAGTCAGTGAAGTGAATATAGACCTTGAAAGCGTCTGGGTAACTGACTGGTTGACCACTTCCGTAAGCGTAAGCTTTTTCTTCTTTCTGTTCTCATTCTCTTTATAATTCTCACGCACACGGTCAAATATAACTATGGTCGCATTGATGGAATAACCTACTATCGTAAGCATACAGGCTATGAATGTTGAGCTTACCGAATATCTTACCAAAGCATAGAACGTCAGGGTTACAAGCACGTCATGCACAAGAGCCGCAACGGCGCTGGCGCCGAAACGTATATCGCTGAATCTGAACCAGATGTAGATCAGCATACATACCACAGCTACCAGTATAGCCTTGATAGCCTCGCTCTTCATTTCGCCCGATATGGTTGATCCGATGGTCTCTGTAGTGATCTTATCCTCGGGTACGCCGAATTTGGAAAGAAGCACATCATTGAGCTGCTGTCTCTCATCAACGTTAAGCACTCTGGTCTTGAACACAACCTGGTTGGTATCGTTAACCGTCTGCCACTGTACGTTTGCATCATGAGTGATAGCTTCAAACTCAGGTATAACATTCGCTTCTATCTGTTCACGGCTCATCAGCTCATTAAATGCCACGGTAGAAGCCGTACCGCCCTTAAACTCAAGGCTGTAATTAAGCGCATCGCCTGTTGTAGCCTTGAATACTATCATTGCTATTATGCCTACAACAATAACACCGATGGAAATTCCGAAAAAGAGTTTCTTCTTGCCAAGGAAGTTGATGGTCTTATCTTCCTTCTGCTTCTCTTTCTCCTTTTCGCTCAGGCCATAAAGTCCGGGTGCCTTAAGCCCTATCGCAAAGAAAGCATTTACAAGGAGTCTGGTAACTGCCAGTGCCGTAAACATTGAAAGCACGATACCGACTGCCAGAGTATAAGCAAAGCCTTTGATCGATCCGCTGCCCATCAGCATAAGCACTACAGCCGCGATAAGAGTTGTGATATTACCGTCAATGATGGCGGATAAAGCTTTTGAGAAGCCTTCCTTTATCGAAGCCTTAACATCGCTTCCGGCCTTCAGTTCTTCCTTGATACGGGCGAATATGATAACATTTGCATCCACCGCCATACCTACAGACAGGATAATACCTGCGATACCGGGCAGGGTCAGCGTCATCTCAAAGAGGTTCATTACCAGGATGACCAGCATACAGTACAGGCACAATGCCAGCGAGCTTGCAAAACCGGGCAGGCGGTAAACAATGCACATGAGCAGTACCACCAGGATAAGACCTATCAGACCTGCGATCAATGAAGTCTTGATCGCATCACTGCCCAGCTGCGCGCCAACAACATTAGAACGCAATTCCTGAAGCTCCAGCTTAAGTCCGCCGATACGGATATTCTGAGCCAGGTTCTGCGCCTCATCAAAATCCTTCATACCGGTGATCTGCGCCTGTCCGCCGGTTATACGCTCGGTAACATTGGGAACACTGAGCAGTTCATTATCATAATAGATCGCGATGGTTCTTCTCAAACCGGTCTGATTAGTCGCTTCGCCGGTAGCTTCCGCAAATTTAACAGAACCTTCTGATGTAAATGTAAGGCTGACAATGTTCTGTGTAACATTATACTCATCCGTATAAGCCTTTGCCTCAGAGCTTGCCACATCGGTACCTGAAAGGATGGCGCTGCCGTCAGCCACTATCTCTTCGATGGGACGGGTAAGCTCATATTCCGTCTTCCCCTCTTCGGTATATACACGTGCTCCGGTCTCATCTGTCTTTTCACGATAGTTCATGTTTCCGTCCGGACCGGTCGCTTTAATAAAGTACAGGGATCCGGGGCTTCCCAGGTCCTTCAGTATGGCGTTTGCATCCGTAACACCGGGGATCTCTATGCTGATACGATTGCTTCCCTCGGAATATACATTAGCTTCAGTCGAATACTGGTCGATACGCTTTTTTAACTTGAACACGGTATCGTCCAGATCCTCTTTAGAAGGATTCTCATCACCGACAACCTCATAAGTGATGGAAACACCGCCGGCCAGATCCAGACCAAGCTTGGTCTTTGCTGCCGATCCCACTCCGGTCTCATCCACGCCGTTCATAACGAGATATGCGCATCCCGCCATTGCCGCGATAAAGATGAGAAGGCTTAAGAAACCCTGCCACTTTTTCATTTTCTTTCCTCCATAAAACTCTTAATAAGATCCTTAATAAGGATGAACCTATTCCTCTTCCATGGCCTGCGCCACTTTCAGCATTATCGCACATTCTATGCGCTTACGCTGTAATTCGCATCCCGTCTCGTAGGCGCCGTAAATATCGCCCGAGAAATGCTTTGAATTTGCCATGCACCCGCCGCTGCAGTAATACTTTGCAAAGCAGTTTTTGCATGCCGGCTTTGAATAAACGTTACAATTGTGGAACTTATCCCTAAGCTCCGTATTTAATATGCCCTCAGTCACATTACCCAGTTTGAAATCTTCTTCGCCCACAAACTGATGGCAGGGATAGATATCTCCCCAGGGCGTTACCGATACATATTCACAGCCCGCGCCACAGCCCGAAAGCCTTTTATAGACGCAGGGCCCGCATTCCAGATCTATCATAAAATGGAAGAAATTAAAGGGATTGCCTTCTTTCCTGCGCTTTAACATTTCATCCGCCAGTATATCATACTGTTTTAAAAGCTCAGGCACATCTTCCTCAGTGATGGCATAATCCATCTCGGGCGGAGCCACAACGGGTTCTACCGATATCTGCTTAAATCCAAGATCTGCCAGGTGCAGCACATCTGCCGCAAAATCCGTATTGAAATGAGTATATGTGCCGCGCACATAATAATTCATCTGATCACGGCTCTCTGCCGCATGGATATACCTGGGAACTATATCATCATAACTGCCGCCGCCCTTTCGGTAAGGGCGCATACGGTCATGCACTTCCTTCCGGCCATCTATGGAAAGCACCAGATTGCTCATTTCCTTATTTGCAAATTCCAGGATATCGTCTGTGAGCAGCGTACCGTTTGTCGTAAGGGTAAAACGGAAATTCTTATCGAATTCTTTTTCCTTCTCTCTGCCGTATGCCACAAGCTCCTTAACCACATCCCAGTTCATAAGCGGTTCCCCGCCGAAGAAATCCACTTCCAGATTTCTCCTGCTTCCCGAATGAGCTATGAGATAATCCAGCGCCTGTTTTCCTACTTCTACAGACATCAGACCACAGGGGCCATAATATTCACCTTCACCTGCAAAACAATACTTGCAGGCCAGATTGCAGGCGTGCGCAATATGCAGACACATAGCCTTAACGACAGTCTCCCTGCCTGTATAAGCTTCTATCTGCTTTTCATAATCATCCTTTGCAAACAGTCTGCCGGCACTCTTGAGCTCAAGGATCTCCGCTAATGCTTCTTTCCTTTCAATATCTGCCAGACCGCCTCCCAGCTGTGATGCGATCATGTCATCCGAAAGTCCCTTATCCAGAGCTTCCTCTACAAGCGGGATCAGATCGTAAACCAGCTCATCCACAACATGGACGCTGCCGCTGTCTACGTCAAGGACAATATTGTATCCGTGACTTTTATATCTATGTACCATAATTTTCCACAATAAAACACGGGAAACAGTGGATCACCGCTGTTCCCCAGGCTTTTTAACTGTAATAAATACCTCTGATTACTTAGAGCTCTTAACCTGCTCGCAGCTCTGGTTGCCTACTGTGCAGCTGGTCTTGCATGCGCTCTGGCATGAAGTCTGGCACTCACCGCAGCCGCCCTTTTTAAGGCTCTTCTTAAAATCTCTGGTATCAAGGCTCTTGATATGCTTCATTATTTTTTCCTCCATATAATATGTACTTGATTTTTAGCACGAGCCACACTATAACACATTTCATATTATTATGCAAGCTTGCATATAGTGTTTATTTCTGCTATTATTGTGCCATTATGGAAAGTCCGCAATTGATCAAACTTATCATATTGATAATACTCTTAATGCTATCCGCCTTTTTCTCGTCTGCGGAAACCGCTTTTACCACCGTCAAAAAAGTAAGGCTTCATCTTCTTGCGGAGGAAGGGAATAAACGCGCCGCTCTGGTCCTCAAAATACTTGAAAAACCCGGCAAGATGCTTTCAACCATCCTTATAGGCAATAATGTTGTAAACATCTCTGCTTCCGCGCTTTCAACCGTACTGGCCACGGAACTGTTCGGCAGCGTGGCTGTCGGTATAGCTACCGGTATACTGACCATACTGGTGCTCCTCTTCGGAGAGATCCTGCCCAAGACCCTGGCCCTGCGCAACAACGAGAAATACGCCCTTGGCTACGCGCCTTTCATACGGGCTCTTTCCATATTGTTTACTCCGTTCATATTTCTTATCGATAAGCTTTCCAACGGCATACTTCGCCTGCTGGGCGTAGATCCCAACCAGAAGGTTATACGCATTACGGAAAGCGAATTACTGGGTTATGTGGATGTGGGGCATCAGGACGGCGTGATCGAGACTGAAGAACGCGAGATGATACATAATATGTTCGAGTTTTCGGATGCGGTCGCCAGGGATATCATGATCCCCCGCGTTAATATGGTCATGGCCGATATACATGATACTTACGATGATATCAAATCTCTGTTTAAAGAACACATGTATACCCGTCTTCCCATTTACAAAGATGAGCCCGATAACATCGTCGGCATCATCAATATCAAGGACTTCCTCTTCCTTGAGGATCCGGAGCATTTCCATATCAACAAGATAATGCGTGAGCCTTACTATACATACGAGTCAAAGAAGATCGCCGATCTGTTAAACGAAATGCGTAAAAAGAGCCAGTCCGTATGTATAGTTCTTAATGAATACGGAACTGCCGAAGGCATGATAAGCATTGAAGATATGGTTGAAGAGATAATCGGCCAGATAAGGGACGAATATGATGCCGATGAAGCCGAACTCATAAAATCCCTCTCAGACAGAGAATATCTTGTAGACGGCACGATGAATCTGGATGATATCAACGAACAGCTGGGCACCTCTTATGAAAGCGAAGATTACGATTCCATAAGCGGCATGATAATAGAACAGCTGGACGACCGCCTGCCTGTTGAAGGCGAGACCGTCACTCTGCCTGACGGAACAGTGCTCAAGGTCGAAAAGCTGGATAATCAGCGCATCGAGACTGTAAGGCTCACACTGCCGGAGAAGAAAGATACCGATAGCAGCGAAAACGAAGAATCATAACGTTTTTAATGAATTTCTTTGGCAGGCGCTGCAAAGAATTGCCTGTTTATCATTACGACAGTGCCACTACCAGCTTAACCCGATCATGTATCCCCGTCTTGTCATAGATCGAAGAAATATAATTCTTGACTGTCCCCTCTGAAATAAAAAGTTTATCGGCTATCTGCTTATTGCTCAGGCCTTCCACGAGCAAAGAAGCTATCTCCCGCTCCCTGTCCGTCAATTCCTCATACAGGGACTTATTATTATTCTTACTCATCATTGCGGTAAGGCGCTGCATGACCTTGGGATCCAGCACACTTACACCGTTCATAAGCTGGGATATAGCGCCAAGTATGGCATCTTTCCC
>CADAHD010000122.1 GCA_902787595.1 uncultured Lachnospiraceae bacterium | reverse complement strand
CATCCCAGCCAGTATGCCCTGCAGACCGTTTCTTTAACTATAAGCTTTTGATCGTCACCTTCCAGTAAATGATCAGCCAGAGCATGCGACTCCGCATTTACCGCGCAGAACCACAGATCCGACTCGGAATAATCATGATCTATGGACTCGGCCGCCGCAGCCAGCAGCCCGGGCAGTCTGATCTTTGAATCATCATCCGCATACGCAAACGAAAGCTCAAGCTCGTCGTTTTCATGTTTCTTAAATAAAACAGCCGCTTTAATCTCACCATCCTTTACAACAGCAAGACAAAGCGGTTCCTCATACAAAGAATCATCCTGATCAATAAATCCGGAAAAGCCTTTTTCCTCAAGCTTTTTAAGAAACAGGGTACGCGCAAGCTTATCCTGCTCAAAAAAATAATCCACCTTTCCCACATGTCTGATCAGTTTTTTCCAGAATTCACTCTTTTTTCTAGCTTTGGGACTGATCCTGAAAATATGCGAATCATGGATAATCGAAAAATTAGGCTGGTTTTCAAAAAAATACTCAAGCGGGAGCGTATCACCCTGTACAAAGCTGCATTGGAGCGGGGTAAAACTGCCACGCAGCGCAACTATGTCCAGAACAGACTGCAGCAGATCGCTGCCTATACCCTTGCGCCGCTCTCGTTCTTTAACCCATAAATAACTCAGTGAAACAGACTCAGCCTCATAATCAAGCCGCAGTTCCGCAAGAAGGCCTCTTTTAGCAGATACCGCGCCTATGCGGTCGGCCCCGTTCTCGTCCTTGCCCATACGCAAGATCCTGTAGTCAGGCATGATATTTACCTCCTGTAAAATAATTGATTCCACGCTGATAAAGCAGATCAGAACAGCTGCTTTTTCTCAGATCCATCCGGTAAACCTCCATGTTTCTTTAGATTAATGTATTATACCATATTTCCGGCCCAAAAAAGCACAAAAAAAAGCCGCTTCCTTTTGTAGGAAACGGCTATAGACAAATTCAATAAATTATGCTTCGGCTAAAGATCACTCGCCAACTGCAATGATCTCCTTCTTGTTATACTTACCGCATACCTTGCATACACGATGAGGAACCATAAGGCTGCCGCAGTTGCTGCACTTAACAAGTGTGGGAGCGCTCATCTTCCAGTTTGCTCTTCTCTTATCTCTTCTGCCTTTTGAAGATTTATTTTTAGGACATATTGACATCTTTTGTCACCTCACTTTCTTTCACGCACTTGCCTATTATAACCACGATATATTTTTATGTCAAGTACTTTTTTCAGATTACTTTCAATTCCTTTTCATTAATATATCCATACCCTGATCCAGCCCGCTGACGGTAAGCGGCAGCATCGGGAATATCTCCTTGATCGCGGTCTCCGCTTCACGCCAGGGCGCCGCTACAGGGCTCATCTTCGGATTCATCCAGATAATGCGTTTATACTTGCGTTTAAGCCTCAGCAGCCACTCATGGCCGGAATATCCGCCGTTGGGTCCGCGGTAATTCCCGTCTTTTGCATACAGCTCTTCCGGAGCCATGGCAGCATCTCCGACTATGATCACCTTAAAGTCTTTATCCAGATTGCGGAACATCCATTCAGTCTCTATCCAGTCGCCGTTTTCACAGCCGGGCGTATTATAGACATGCGAATATATGCAGTTGTGGAAATAGTATGTCTTGACTTCTTTATAGTGATTTGATTTGTGCACCGACTGAAAAAGCTCATTAAGCAGATCGCAATACGGTATCATGGTCCCGCCGGAATCCATAAGCAAAAGCAGTTTGACCGAATTTTTCCTGGGTTTGTCCATCACTATCTGCAGACAGCCGCCGTTATTGCAGGTCTCATCTATGGTCGAATCAATATCAAGTTCTGTCTTTGGTATGTCCAGTTTGGTCGAAAACTGTCGCAGTTTCCTTAAAGCAGCCATAAACTGCCTGCCCGTAAGCACCTTATCATCGCGGAAATCCCGGTACTTTCTGGCCCCTATCACCTGAAAGGCGCTCTGATAGCCTGTGCCTCCGCCCACACGTATTCCGCCTATATTACCGCCGGTATTGCCGAAGGACGTCTTGCCCATCGTCCCTATCCAGTACGCTCCGCCATTATGCTCGCTGTCCTGATCCTTAAGACGCTGCTTGAACTTTTTTTCGGTATCATCCTTATCTATTTCAAAGCTTTCCACGGAATTGAGATACTCCTTATCCTTCTCATGGAGCATCTCATTCATATCGGGCTTATCAAGCCATTTGAGCATCCTGTCCGTAACTCCGGGCTCGGACTTTACGGATTTAAAGCACTCCTCGAAAGCCTGGTCAAACTTATCAAAGTCGGTTTCGGAATGTACCAGTATGGATCTGGAAACATGGTAAAAACGCGTGATGGAGCTTTCACACAGTCCCGCATCCAGTGCCTGCTGCAGGGTAGGCCATTCACTCACGGTAACATTAAGGCCGTATTTTTTTAAGCTGTTAAAAAAATTATTAAACATAATGCTTTACTGTCTCTAAGTCTTCGTCTTTCTTGACGATAACGCCTATGAAAGGCAGTTTTTCCCTGAGGGTATCAGTGGGTATGCCGCCCATCTGCAGGGCATTTACCCAGTCTATCAGTTCCGATGTCGAAGGCTTTTTGCGGACATCCCTTATGCTTCTTATCCAGTAGAAAACATCCATCGCATTCTTTAAGAGATTCTCTTCTATGTCGGGATAATGCACCTTAACTATCTCTTCCATTAACGCGGCATCGGGAAACTCAATATAATGGAAAATGCAGCGGCGCAGGAAAGCGTCAGGCAGTTCTTTCTCTGCATTGGATGTGATTATTACTATGGGGCGTTGCTTAGCCTTTACCGTGCGTTTGGTCTCATGGATATAAAACTCCATCTGATCAAGTTCCCAGAGCAGATCGTTTGGAAACTCCAGATCCGCCTTGTCTATCTCGTCTATCAGAAGCACAACCTGTTCGTCGCTCTCAAAAGCTTCTCCCAGTTTGCCCAGTTTTATATAACGCGCAATATCGTCAACCCCTTCTTCACCGAACTGACCGTCGTACAGACGCTGGATCGTATCATACATATACAGACCGTCCTGTGCTTTGGTGGTTGATTTGATGTTCCAGATAATAAGCCTCTTTCCCAGTGACTTGGCCACCGCCTCCGCCAGCATGGTCTTTCCGGTTCCCGGCTCCCCTTTGATAAGGAGCGGTTTCTTTAAAGCTATAGCCACATTAACGCTGTCCATCAGTGCCTGTGACGCCACATATTCTCCTGTTGAGCTGAAATTTTCAGACATATAACATCCTCCGATAGAATTATTTGCTTGTATCTTAAAAACTTCTGACGCTTTCGTATACCCTTCCGTCCTTTTCAAGCTGCTTAAGGAAACGGTCGGATTCGCCGGCAAGTTCTTCTATAAGATCCGTATCTATATTATGCCCCGTATTGGAATACATTACCATCTTGCAGTGCGGAAGCTGTCTGGCAGTCCTTACCATCAGTTCCGGAGTGCTGACAGGATCGTCGATGCCTCCCAATATCAGCGTGGGTGTTTCTATGGTATGCAGCATTTCGCAGAGTTTTTCCTCTGTCTTATACTTAAGCAGCGGCCTTCCGTAATCAAGTGCCTTTTCCCTGGGATCCGGCTCGGGATTACCCGCAATATGCTTTTCGCGGAGATCACGGCGTTTTGAGCGCGCCTCATCGTTATCGATCGGCGGATCCATAGGCGGCACTTCCTTAATAATGCCCGAAAGAACCATCTGCCTCATGGACATGCTGCCCTCAGCCAGACTGTGAGGTCCCGGAACACAGGCTATAAAGCCCTTAACGCGTTCAGGCGCATTAAGGCACAAATGCCAGCCCACTCCTGCCCCATGTGAAGCTCCCATATAATAGAATTTATCGATTTTTAACTTGTCTGCAACTCTTATAACATCCTGCGCAAACACATCATACCACTTATCACCGTAATCCTCTGTAACATACGAGGAAGGATAAAAACCGCGCAGCGTGATGCAGATCACATGATAGCCCATAAAGCCCAGCGCCTGCTGCAGTCCTACGGGATAAAAGCCCATCTGTGCCGAAAAGATATATTTATCGCCCCAGCCGAATTCTTCATACGAAAGCTTTATCCCCGGCTCAACCTCCACTATATGAGTCCACATACGCCTTGAAGAGCTTTTGCGCCCCGAGCCTTTCACGCGTTCATAATCCTTTTCGGAATACTTAGCTTCCCATTTATCGATCTGTTCCTGAGGCACTACAGTCTTTAATACGCTGTAATAAGCTTCTTTCGCCTCGCACTTTCCTTTAAAGAGCAGCGGGTAGCTCGTCTCTCTCCTGAATCCGCTGAGCCAGCTTTCTTCATCCAGAAGATTCCAGAGAGTAACTGCCGTAACATTTGCCACGCCGTTTTTCTTTGCTTCTGCCAGCGCGCCGTAAACCAGAGCGTATTTATCAGCCAGAGCTTTCATCGACTCTTCGGAAGGATCTGCATTATGGATGTCCAGCTCGGTAACCTGCACCTGCAGTCCCAGAGCTCCGTATTTACTGATCGCATCTTTATACAGCTGTATATCCGGGGTATCCATTAACAGATGTGACTGCATGCCCATGCCGTCGATAAGTCCCTTTTCTTTAAGCGGCTTGAGTATCCTGTCTATGATCATATCCCTCTTCCATTCCTCATAGCAGTTGTAATCATTATAGAAAAGGGCTACATCCTTATCCGCATACTTTCTGGCAAACTCAAAGGCTTTCTCAACAAAATCATTTCCTATGGTCTGCGTCCAGAGTGACTTTCTGAAATCGTTGTTATCGATCGCTTCGTTAACAACATCCCATGCATAAATCACGCCGGGATAGTTTTCCTGTACAAAACCAAGAACACCTTTGATATAATTCTCCTGACGCTTCAGCATGGTCTCTCTGTCAGCCAGAGGTGCAAATTCATCATATTTTTCATGGAAAAACCACTTTGGAGTCTGTCCGTGCCAGCAAAGGGTATGCCCTCTCATCGCCATACCCATTTTTTTTGCTGCTTCAAGATACGGTCTTGCATATTCAAAGCAGAGGGCCGGAGCCGTATCGTATTTCTCAGGTTCATCCCTGTTAAGTTCCGGATCAAGGAAATAGCAGGGTTTCATATCATTCTCTACTGTAAAGCTGTTAAACTGGTCTTTCAAAAACTGCATATGCGCGGGAGTCTCCAGATCAGCGAGTGATATCGCCGCTCCTACCTTAAAATAATCTTTAAATGCTGTTTTCAGATCCATTGTGTAACCTCCTGGTATGATTTGGGGACTGCCCGTCCCTGCATGCCAGTAAACGTCAGCCAAATGATATCTTAACATAAAATAAGCCTTCTGAAAAGAGCTTTGGCAAGTGATAAAGCTCTGTACAAAACAATGTTTTTGCTGTATAATGCCTGTTCAGAGTGTAATTTTTCTTAAAACCGTTCTATCGGATTTAAGGTAAAACATTTTAATCTTCATAAGGAGGTCTTTTACATGATCTATTCAACAGAAGTAAAGGCAATGTGTCCGGTTCACCAGGGCGTTCATCATGGCGCTGCTCCCATACCGGAAGAAGCAAAATGGGTAAAGGCTAAAGAGGTTAAGGATATCTCCGGCTACACCCACGGTATCGGCTGGTGTGCTCCCCAGCAGGGCTGCTGCAAGCTGTCCCTCAACGTTAAGGACGGTATCATCCAGGAAGCTCTGGTTGAGACTATCGGCTGCTCCGGCATGACACATTCCGCAGCTATGGCAAGTGAGATCCTTCCCGGTCTTACCGTACTCGAGGCTCTTAACACAGACCTTGTTTGCGATGCCATCAATACCGCTATGAGAGAGCTCTTCCTCCAGATCGTTTACGGACGTACCCAGAGTGCATTCTCTGAGGATGGTCTGCAGATCGGTGCAGGTCTTGAGGATCTTGGTAAGGGCGCACGCTCAATGGTAGGTACCACCTATGGCACTCTTGAGAAGGGTCCCAGATATCTGGAGCTTACCGACGGGTATATCACTCATCTGGCTCTGGACGAGAACGATGAGATCATCGGTTACAAATACATCAACTTCGGCAAGATGATGGACTTCATCAAGGCCGGTGATGACGCTGTCAAGGCAGTTGAGAAAGCTTCCGGACAGTACGGACGTGTGGCAGATGCGGTCAGACTTATCGACCCTCGTAAAGAGTGATATAAGGAGGATAATACAAAATGGCAAAGTTTGAATCATATGAAAGAAGAGAAAAGCAGATCCTTGAGGCTCTGAACAAATACGGCATCAGCTCTATCGATGAAGCTGAGCAGATCACCAAGGATGCAGGTCTTGATATTTACCATCTGATCGTCCGCTGGGGAGAAGAGAGCCGGAGGGGAAGATCTTGAAGAATCAGTTTTCCGACAAACGGAAGGAGCTCCTTTCCTACCGGTCGCTCCGAATGAAAAAAGGCGGTCCGCACCGGACGGACGAACGGCTCGCCTCTTTATTCGATGAAGGGAGCTTCGAGGAATATTTCGCGGAGCTGGAGACGGCGGACCCGCTGGCGTTTCCGGGCTACCGGCAGAAGCTGCAGGAGAACCGGCTCCGCACCGGGTCAAAGGACGCGGTGACGGCGGGGAGAGGGCTTGTGAACGGGATTCCGGTCTTCGGCGCGGAGCTGGGAAAAGCGTTCCTGATGGGCAGCATGGGGACTGTCGCGGGCGAGAAGCTGGCGCTCTCCTTTGAGGAGGCGGACCGGCAGCAGCTCCCGCTGGTGATTTTTTCCGCCAGCGGCGGCGCCCGGATGCAGGAAGGCATGTTCTCGCTTCTTCAGATGGCGAAGACGGGCGCCGCGGCCAGACGGTTTTCCGAGCACGGCGGATTCTATATCTCCGTGCTTACGCATCCGACGACCGGCGGCGTCAGCGCCAGCTACGCCAGCCTCGGGGACGTGGTGCTCGCCGAG
>CADAHD010000121.1:871-7839 GCA_902787595.1 uncultured Lachnospiraceae bacterium | reverse complement strand
ATCTCTCCCACATCACTGCCTGTTATCTCTTCTCCCCCGGCCAGCGCCACAGCGCATTCCGCAGCCCTTCTGGCCAGCTTTTCCACAGGCTTGTATACCGTCATTATCTGCGTGCCTTCCACTATCCTCTGGCAGGCTTCCAGATCGGCATCCTGCCCCGTTACCATTATCTTACCGGCCATTCTCTGCACCGCCAGCGAAACTGCCACCTCGCTCGCAACATTATCGTTTCCGCACATTATGGCGTCGCACTGCGATACCAGAGCTCGGTGTCCGTAAATGTATTCCGATGCCAGCTCCGCGCGCCAGCCGTCACAATGCATGCTGTCCAATATTTCTACCTTATTGTCATCCATCACTTTTATGAAAGCGTTTTCAACAAGCGATACATTGTTATCTGCGGGCGATCCTCCTATCATTATAACCTTGCCGCCGGAAAGGCCGTGATCTATAAGACTCTGCGCCATCAGCCTTCCCACCATCTCGTTATCAAAAGAGATATACAGATCTATGTCCGCATTATTGATCAGGCGGTCATAGGCTATTACTTTGATGCCTTCATTCTTTGCAGCAGCCACGGAGTCCGTCAACGCGTCCGAATCGATACAAACGATCACCAGCACATCCACGCCCTTCTTGATAAGATAATCTATCTGCCTGCGCTGCTCTTCCACATCACCGCTGGCGTTCTGCACATTTACTTCCGCGCCCAGCTCCTTGGCTGCCTGCACAAAGATGTCGCGGTCTTTCTGCCATCTTTCTATTACAAAGGAATCGAAGCTCATGCCTATGGTGAGTTTCTTTTCTTCCACCGCATTGCCTGTATCAACAGAAGTCTCGTTTCTGAGACAGGCGGCCAGCGTTAATGCCGGCAGTGCAAAAAGGGCCAGCAATAATATAAATTTTTTTATCCTATGCATTTTTCTCTCTGTACTCCGTCGGCGTAAGTCCGACATTTTTCTTGAAAGTACGGCTGAAGTAATTGGGATCCGAATAACCGCACATTGCGCAGATCTCCTTCATCGACAGCTCGGCTTTCCCCAACAGTTCCTTTGCTTTCTCTATCCTGATATTGGTCAGGTATTCTATAAAGTTCTCCCCTGTTGCTTCCTTAAAAAGCTTGCTGAAGTAATAAGGCGAGATATTTACAACCCTCGATACATCATCAAGAGTGATATCCTTTGAATAATTATCCCCTATGTAATCCCTTGCGATCTTTATTATATCTGTGGAGCGCTCCTGTCTCTTGCTGCCGATATTGCGGCAGGCTGTCGTCAGCTTATCCAGAAACCAGACCTTAAGCTCGTCTATGCTTTCCATGGACATGATCTCCGGCAGATAGGAATCTCTGGAACCGAAACGGTATGTCATTCCTCCGTTCTCATATGCAAGGCTCTCCGCGCGCAGCGTAAACTCCAGTATCTTTAAACGTATGGCCATGATATTGCCGCCGTCAAAGTTCTTCATCCACTCCACGAATTTCTCCGCATACATGGACGCCTCGCTGTGATCGCCCCTGCCCACGCTTTCAAGCAGCCCCTTCTCCAGATCAACGGGATAATCCTTCTCGTAATCGCAGCCGATCGGCAGATCGTCGGCATGAGCCACCTGACCGGTAGAGGCCACAAGCGCGTTCAGGGCCTCCCTGTAGGATCTGACCAGCTGCCTTAAGGGCTTGATGCGTCCTATGCCCAGGCGGAAGCTGATGCCTATTTTCTTGCGCATATATCTGATCAGTTCCCTGCCTTTTTCGATCAGCTCTATCCTGGCATTATATTCCATCCCGTCTGTGGCAAAAGGGACCAGGATGGCCACTTTATTACCCATTACAGAGCCCACCTTGCATGGAAAGAATTCTTTCAGGCTGCTGCGCAGTTCCGCATAATGATTGGATATCTTGACTGAGCTTCCCACAGCATTTGTCATATGATTGCCTTCCTGAGAATCGCCGCAAACCAGGCACATCATATATCCGTAGCCCGCATCCACGCCCAGTATGGTCCTGTAATTATCCACATCCTCTTCAAAGTGTTCCTGAAAGAGTATGTTGTAGATAAGGCCGTTTTCGATAATGGGCTCGACGCTCTCCAGCTTTTCCTTTACCAGCAGATCCTCGCTGCGCTTCTTTCTTTTGGCGTCTATCTCTTCCATGGCTTTCTTAAGGACCATGACAAACTTGGTCTTTTCCATGGGTTTGTTTATATATTCCAAAACGCCCAGCTTTATGGCTTCCTGCGCATAATCGAATTTATCGTATGCGCTCATTACTATAAAGACCGTATTAACGGAGAATTTTTTGATCTCCTTCATGGCCTCTATCCCGTTGATCCCGGGCATCTGTATATCCATGACCGCTATATCCGGACGGAAGCTTTCCGCCAGTTCTATGACCGATCTTCCGGTCTTTGCAAATTCCACTTCGCATTCGCCGCCGAATTCCTTTTCGATGATATATTTCATGGAATCGATAACTATGCCTTCATCATCAGCCAGCAATATCCTGTACATTCATCACACCTCTGTTTCACTGACATAGGGCAGGCTTATCACTACTTCCGTACCCTTGTCCTTTCCTTCACTGTTTATTTTTATAACATCTTCCCTGTCACTGAAGAGTTTTAATCTGGCGATAACATTATCCATTCCTACGCCGTTTGAATCTCCCGATCTTTCCTCGTATCTCCATTCGCCGCCTATCAGCTTATCGATATCCTCCCGGCTCATGCCCTTTCCGTTATCTTTTACGGATATGTAAACCCTGTCTTCGTCGCGGTACACCCTCAGAAGTATGTGTCCCTTGTCGCCCATCTCCCTGATGCCGTGATTTACCGCATTCTCAACTATGGGCTGAAGTATCATTCCCGGCATCTTAACTTTTATCAGGCGCTCATCCACCTGCTGCTCGTAATGTATGTCACCGGAGAAACGCACATTCAGGATACGGATGTAATTATCCACCAGATCCACTTCATTTTCAATACTGACCAGTTCGTCCTGCTTCTTAACATTATAACGGAAGAAGTCAGCAACGGTCTGTACGTATTCGTAAGTACGGTCGGCGCCTTCCATCATCGCAAGCTGGGCGCCGGCATTAAGAGTATTAAACAAAAAGTGCGGATTGATCTGCGCCCGCAGATATTTAAGCTGGGCGTCCTTCAGATGGGTCTCCATCATCAGTTCCTTCTCCTGCATGAGCCTTTCTTTTTCCATGCTCTTGCGCAGCTTTTCGATATACTCCCTGATGCTTACCATCATCTTGCCGAATGCCACGGTCAGACGTCCTATCTCATCATCATATCTGCTGCCGGGCAGCTCGGCGTCCAGCTTTCCGTTGGCCACCTCAGCTGCGCTTTCAGCCAGCGCGCCCAAAGGCTGTATCAGGCTTCGGGTTATTCCTATGATAACAAAAACGCTTCCGAAGAGAGCCGCAAACATAACGGCCACAGCAAATATCTCGAACTTCCTGAATCGTCTTACCAGCTTGGTATACTTTTCGGAGTTGTTGACAAACTGTTCTTCGTTGAGGCTTCGGATATAAGCTTTGATATATTCATATTTTCTGGTGGCATCCTCAAAGTAAACCCTGTACCGCTCAACATTCCTGCCTCGCTTGGCCTCGATGGTACGGGACACCATAGCCTGATAATCCTCCGACATATAATGGATATTACGCTCCATCCTGTCATAAGCCCTGTCACTGACCTTAACATCCAGCTCCTGCGCCAGTTCGCTGTAACGCTGTTCGGACATATAGTAATCGGACAGCGAATCCGTGGACTTGGAATTCAGGTATTCCGTCATGGTGCGCTGCACGCCGTCCAGCGCTTCCAGCATCTCATTCAGATGGCTGTTCTCGCGATAGGTTTGTTCCATATCTATGGACATCCTGTTTATGCTCAGCAGCAGGGCTATATCAACAACAAAGGTCAAAAGGCTGGCCAGTATGAATATGCCGCTTATCTTGTGCGAAAGGGGAAGGCCCGCGATCCTACTTCTCATCCGGCTCCTCCTTTTTCAGAAACTCTGCAACATTGTTCCTGTCGATAATGGTAACATCCGCGGTGAAATACTGACTGGTATTGCCCGTAGCGATATATTCGTTCAGTGCTTCGAAACTGTATCTTCCCAGCTCCTGCGTATCCACAGCCAGCGAAGAATATACTACGCTCCTGCTGATGGCGTTAAGTATCTTTTCCGAATTGTAATAACCCAGTATATAGACCGAACCTACCAGGTTAAAATCGATCACGGCCTGATATGCGCAGGTGGTATCCAGCTCGCTGAGGCACACCATGATATCGGGTATGTCTTCGCCCATGAATATATCCCTGATGGCTTCCTCCGCAGAAAAGGGATTGCTGTTATCCACTGCCACAGTCCTGATAATGAACTCTTCTTCGGCCTCTTCGCGCTCCAGACTGTCCTTGATACCTGAAAGTATTACGTTCTGGTCGTAAAGGGATTTCTTTTCCTCAACAAGTACGGCAACATTATAGCTTGTCTTAGCTGCCTCCTGCGTCTCACCGGCCAGGCGCTCCATCTCGCTTTTTGCGCTCAGTATCTGACGCCCGTATTCAAGACCGATATTGTATCCGCTCACGCCTACGTAGGAACATCTGCCGGATTCGGTGATATCCGAATACATGGTCACGACCGGTATGCCTTTTTGGACAGCCTCGTCAATAAGTGCGCCCAGCTCTTCCTGGTCGCCGCCATATACCATGATCCCGTCAACCTTTGCGGAAATGGCCATCTCCATCAGTTCCTGCGCTGTATAGTCATAGCTCAGATTCGACCCGAACAGCTCCACATAAGCGTCATTTTTTTCCGCCACCTCCTGCGCGCCGTTCCATACATACTGCCAGAAAGAGGATTTATGATCATCCGTCACCATCGCGTAATAGCGGCTGTAGCTTTTAGCCGGCTCCTCGTCCGTATCCGTTCCCGTGATAAAACGGAAATACACAAAAGCCACGATAAACATCGCAGCCGCAATAACTATGCTTAATATGGGAAATATAAATGACTTTGAACGCACCCCGCCGCTCCCTAAAAAATGTTTTTCTGAATTATATCATACTTTTATTAAAGCAGAAAAAAATAATTGTTGTACGAAAATATCGGATAGAATATAATGAAATCGCTATGAAACTTTGGGAAAAAGCCAAACAATTCATCACACAGGACACCTCACGTGAAAACGAGTCCAAGAAAATGGCTGTTCTCATACGCATCCTGTGCCTTACGCTTATTTCTTTCTTTTTATTTATGGCCATAGGCTTTGCCTGGATAAAGTCGTTTTCGGCTGCGACGGGCGATCTGCTGCTGGCTGTGCTTTATGCCATGGTCTTTTTCCTTTCCTATGCGCTTCCCAAAAAACCTCTGGTCTGGGCTTTTATCATAGTGACCACCCTCTGGGCCTTTTCAATGCTATGGCTTTTCGGCCCCGATTCAAGCTTCCAGATATTCCCGCCCTTTGCGATAATCATCTTCTTTTTTGCCAGCTATGACAGCCTTACTTATAAGATAGCTTTCGGACTGTGCACCTTTGCCGCATATCAGGGCATGTCCCTCTTATACGGAAACAGACTGCCTCTGCTGGTGCTGAATGCTGCAGAGCATCGCTGCGTGCGGGACTGCAACATGTTCATCATGATCTTATGCACCTGCATAGCTGCGCACATCTTTTCCAAAGACAATCTTAAAATGGAAAAGAAGCTTATAGAATATAATAAGCGACTGCAGGATAAGGCAAATACCGATCCCCTTACCGGCCTCAACAACCGCGGCATGGCAATGGAATATCTGCAGGAATTTGTAAAAAAAGCCGACCAGATGATGGCCGGCATATGTATATGTGATATAGATCATTTCAAACACGTAAACGACACCTATGGTCATGACGCCGGCGATCTGGTACTTAAAGCTGTGGCCAACGCCTTGAGATCCACCGTGGGCGATAAAGGCTTTGTAGCCAGATGGGGCGGCGAAGAATTCTTTATCGCATTCCCCGATATGAACGGTGACGAAGCCGTTGATGTGCTTTACAAAGTACAGAGCCGTATACGCAAGATCCTGGTAGAGACCGACGGCCACAATATCAGTGTTACCATGACCTACGGTCTTACCGAATATGATAAAGAAAAAACTCTTACCGAAAATCTCAAGGAAGCCGACAG
This sequence comes from uncultured Lachnospiraceae bacterium, assembly GCA_902787595.1. The sequence goes on along the minus strand of CADAHD010000121.1, from coordinate 1,660 downwards.
CAAACTCTATGCCGGCAAGCAAAGCGGCAGGGACAAGATAGTCTACTGAAAACTTCCTGTCACTTTATACCCTTGCACTATATCTTCTCGATCCTGCCATCTGTCAGATAGCCCCTCATATCGATCGTATCCAGCCAGTTAGAAAGACGCTCGTCAAGCTCGCCCCTGTGTTTTTCATATAAGTCAGGATTCCAGCAATCGGGATCGTCTTTTGCATAGATCTCAATATCAGCGAAGATCGATCTGGAAAGGTAATAAACCGCTTTAGCGCTCAGGATATTACCGGATGCATCTGTGCTGAGCTCTATCCTCATAAGCGGGTCAAAAAGTGAATCCCCGTTCATATCCTTATGCGCGCACATTTCTATGGTGATGCAATCCTCTTCTCTTCCGCTGATATATACCTGCAGATCCCAGTCTTTTTCGATTATGATCGCGCTGTCTTCGTATCCGACATGCTCAAGTATCTTTGCTATCCTCTTTCCGTTTCTTTCCATCAATGCTTTACTCATTCGACTGCTCCTCTCTGTGATGTTAGCCTGTGATGTTAGCCTTTTGTGTTAGCCGCCCGGGATGTTTTCTACCGCTTTATGCCTTTGTTCGGCTAACACTTTCCCCTTTTTTGCCTTTCGTGTTAGCCGCCAGGGCTGATTTCTACCGCTTTTAAGCTTTGGCCGGCTAACACTTTCCCCTTTTTTGCCTTTTGTGTTAGCCGCCAGGGCTGATTTCTACCGCTTTTAAGCTTTGGCCGGCTAACACTTTCCCCTTTTTTGCCTTTTGTGTTAGCCG
>CADAHD010000121.1:0-795 GCA_902787595.1 uncultured Lachnospiraceae bacterium | reverse complement strand
CCACTTTATGCCTTTGTTCGGCTAACACTTTCCCCTTTTTTGCCTTTCGTGTTAGCCGCACGGGCTTCTTCCTGATTTTGGGACATCTTAGGCTGTCAGTTCTCAGATTTGCAAAAAAGCGGTTTCAGTATTTGATCTTTAACCCATTTATAATAATCATCACCATGATCATCTTCATATTTCAAGCTGCCAAAAGAACATTTTATAATATCTTTGTCATCGGTATTCATACAGATTTTACCTTTATAATCATCACTTGGAACAATATATATCAGTTGTATATTTTTTATGTTTTTCCAGTACTTGTTTTTATTTCCCAAATAGATATTTTCTAAAATGTCTACAGCCTGAGTAAGGTATTTTTTTGAGGAAGATGCATTTTTGCTCTTAAGAAATTCCATCGCTTTGTCTTTATTTGTTCTTTCTTTATTATCTGTCTCGTTTTCCTCTATAGTCTGTGTAGAATTGTTTTTTAGGATATGCCTAACCAACTCCGGTAGAGTTGGCTTATTTTTTCCCTGCTCAGTTTCTTTTATTCCTGCATCACTGACGCTCTTAAACAATGCAAAAAACTCGTCAAGCATGATCTTAAGACAATCTTTACCATCCATAAAATCCATGTAATTACGATAATTTGTAATCTGTGTTTTTTCCATGCTATCCATGGATGTTTTTAGCTCGACAAGATATACTGTATTCTTATCCATAAGCAGATAATCCGCTTTTGTGTTTCTGAAGCTGTCATAACTACCATCTTCTTTGTGTTTTATCATCGGAAATTCTTTGGTGATATAT
>CADAHD010000120.1:12690-16119 GCA_902787595.1 uncultured Lachnospiraceae bacterium | reverse complement strand
ACTGTTTACATATACAAAATCATAATCCTTCGATACCGCAGCCGCGCTGTCATCAAAATTCTTTAAGATAGCTTTAAAATCAAGGCGTTTGCACAGCATATAAGCTTCCTGTGTATAGGGATTGCCGTAAACAGCATCTTCGGGACCCACCGGCAGTTCGCAGTCCGTCTTGATCGTTACAAGTTTAAGACTCAGATCAGCCAGCTCCCTGTTAGCCCTTAAGCTTTCACGCACTGCATTCTTTTTGACCTCATCAATATGCTCATATATACCGTCTATCGAGCCAAACTCAAGCATCAGCTCTGTCGCTGTCTTTTCACCTACTTTAGGCACTCCGGGCACATTATCCGAAGTATCGCCCATAAGCGCTTTCAATTCGATAAAACGCTCGGGACTCATCTGATAAACGCGTTCCACATCGGCCGCATAATAATCTTCGATCTCCGTGCCGCCCCTCTTGGTCTTTGGTATCCTTATCTTGATATGCTCAGAGGCGATCTGCAGCAGATCCCTGTCGCCGGATACAAGCGCCACTTCCATCCCCTGCGCTTCGCCTTTTTTTGCAAGGGTTCCCAGTATATCGTCCGCTTCATAACCGGCCTGCTCCACTATAGTGATGCCCATGGCTTTAAGCATCTCCTTCATCAGCGGAACCTGCTCTCTTAATTCATCAGGCATAGGCTTTCTTGTGCCCTTGTATTCCTTATACATCTCATGTCTGAAAGTGGGCGCATGCACATCAAAGGCAACCGCCAGATAATCGGGCTTTTCTTCCGAAGCGATGCGCAGCATGATATTTATAAAGCCGAATACGGCTCCGGTATGCAATCCTTCGCTGTTGGTCAGATCCGGCAGGCCGTAAAAAGCCCTGTTCAGAATGCTGTGTCCGTCAATAAGCATAAGTTTTTTACTCATAAGCTACCCCCGAAATTTATATCTTGTAAAACGAAGCAGGATATGTTATTATTTTTAAGTTAGTTGCGCCGGCGTGTCGGAATGGCAGACGAGTGCCGGCAGTTATCACCCCGTTCTTTACAGGACGGGGTTTTCTTTTATCTTTCAGATATACATCTCCGGTCTTCTGTCCCGGAAAAGTCCCCAGTCAAGCCGCGCCTTATCGGCAGCTTCCGGATCTATCAGTGCCGTAAGCACTTCATCCTTATCTCTGGAGGCCTGCGCTACGATCTCACCGGTCTCATCCGTGATAAAAGATGAACCGTAAAATACCAGCTCCGAACTCTGTCCCCCGTTCTCCGCGCAGGCTTGTACTTTTTCATTTCCGTAACGGTTTGCCGCCGCTACGGGCACAATATTGGCAGCCGCATGTCCCTGCATGGTCCGGCGCCAGTGAGGCATGCTGTCAGTATCCAGTACCGGTTCGGATCCTATCGCCGTAGGATACATGATAAGCTGCGCCCCTTTTAACGCCAGAGCCCTGGCAGTCTCGGGGAACCACTGATCCCAGCATATTCCTATCCCCAGTCTGATATACCTTGTATCAAATACCATAAATCCGGTATTTCCTGGTGTAAAATAAAATTTTTCCTGATAATAATGATCATCGGGAATATGCGTTTTGCGGTATACTCCCAGTATCTCTCCGTCCGCATCTATCACGGCGCAGCTGTTATACAGCACATTAATATCCTTTTCATAAAAGCTTACGGGAATTACTGCCTTAAGCTCTGCAGCCAGCTTTTTAAAATGCGCAACGGCATCATTCTCCGCCACCGGCCTCGCATAGTCATAGTATTCATATCTGCGCTCCTGGCAGAAATACTGTCTCTCAAACAGCTCCGGAAGAAGTATCACCTTCGCTCCGGCACCTGCCGCTTCGCGCACCAGCCTGTCAGCTTTTTCAATATTTTCTTCCAATACTCTGCTGCAGCTCATCTGTACCGCTGCGATCATTAAACTGCTCATATATGCTCCTCAATACCAGTTTTTATTCAGCTAAGATTCCGGCGGGTATCTGCTGGGTAATGCAGTGTATGTTCCCGCCGCCCACTATTATATCCCGAGCCTGCACGGGCACTATCCTGCGGTCCGGACACAGCTCTTTCATTATAGCTGCAGCCCTCTTATCGCTTTCTTCATTCTCTCCGCCAAACTGCGGCAGCAGGACGGACTTATTTGTAAAATAGAAATTAACATAGCTGGCGGCAAGTCTCTCCCCGGCTTCACGCATATCTTCGCCTTCTTCAAAGACATATCCGCCCAGATCATCTTCTGTTACACATACCGGCACATCGGGGATGGGCAGCTTATGCACCTTGACGCCGGCATCCTCAAGTATCTCAAGATCCTTATGCGAAAGCTCATACTGCGGATCGTTCTTATCATCTGTCCATCCCAGCACCACTTCTCCCGGCGCTATGAATGCGCAGATATTATCGACATGTCCGTTAGTCTCGTCATTATATATGCCTTCGGGAAGCCATATAAGCCTCTCGCCGCCCAGATTTTCCAGCAGCGTTTTTTCTATCTCCTGCTTTGTCATATGCGGATTTCTGCCCGGACTCAGCAGACAGCATTCCGTAGTAAGCAGATTTCCCGCCCCGTCGGAGTGTATAGATCCGCCTTCCAGCACAAAGCCCTGCATATCAATGCGCTCATACCCCAGCTTTTGACACAGCGCAGATGCCAGGGCATTATCTTTATCCCACTTAGAATACAGACCATCGTACTCTCCTCCCCAGGCATTGAACGCCCAGTCTATGCCCTTAAGCTTATCTTCCTCATAAACAAAGGTCGGGGCTGTATCGCGCGCCCAGGCATCATCAGTTTCGATATCATAAAAAAACACATTGTGCGTTCCCGACAGGAGCGCTTTGGCTGCAGCCTCCGTACGGGGACTTACCACAACGTGCACTTCCTCATCCTTTGCTATCTCTTTTATTATACCGGCAAAAACTCTCTGTGCCTGTTTTGCCTTATATGGCCATGAGCCTTCCCTTTCGGGAAAGATCATTATCGTTCCCCTGTGAGGTTCATACTCGGCAGGCATGCGGCGTTTCATGAAAGCCTCCCTTTAAAATCATCATAGTCAAAACGCTTTATCAGTTCGTAATCACCGTCTGCATGCAAAAGGCCTATGTCAGGCAGCGGCATACCGTTGAAAGTATTATTCTTGACCATAGAATATATCGCCATATCTTCAAATACCAGACGGTCTCCCACATTTAACGCCTTCTCAAAACTGGAATCGCCTATTATATCTCCTGCAAGACAGGTTCGCGACGCCAGACGGTATGTATGAGCCTTTTCCCCGCTCTTTCCCGAGCCCGTCAGCGGCGGCCGGTAAGGCATTTCCAGCACATCAGGCATATGGCAGGCAGCCGATGCATCCAGTATCGCTATGTCCATGCCGTTATGAACTATATCCATTACTTCGCACACCAGATAACCGGCATTTAAAGCCACGGCTTC
>CADAHD010000120.1:0-12681 GCA_902787595.1 uncultured Lachnospiraceae bacterium | reverse complement strand
CTGACCAGCTTTATCAAAAGTTCCCTGTCATAATCATCTCTTGTGATATGATGCCCGCCGCCAAAATTCACCCATTTAAGGCCTTTTATATACCTTCCAAACTTCTCTTCAAATGCCTCCAGCGTGAGCTTTAATGCATCTGCATTCTGTTCGCACAGGGTATGAAAATGCAGGCCTTCTATTACATCGAATACAGACTCATCAAGATCCTCAGCCCGCACACCAAGCCTTGAATTTGCGGCGCAGGGATCGTAGATCGCAGTATCCTGAGTCGAACATTCAGGGTTGACCCTAAGACCTATGCTGTTATTTCTGCATCTGTCCGCGTGCTTCTTAAGCTGGGCTATGGAATTGAATACTATATGATCCGCGGTGCACGCGATCTCATCCATCTCTTCAGCCTTAAAAGCAGGCGCATATACATGTACCTCCTTGCCGAAGCATTCCCTGCCCAGTCTGGCTTCGTAGAGTCCGCTGGCAGTGCTGCCGTCCAGAGTTTTCGCCAGCAGAGGATATACCGCATACATGGAGAAGGCTTTCTGGGCTAGCAGTATCTTACAGCCGGCCTTTTCACGCACCTCCTTAAGGATCTTCAGATTCTTTATGAGCGCCGCCTCATCCACCACGTAGGCAGGCGTTTTTATCGTATTAAATATCTCAGGCATCAGTCCACCGGAACAGGGTTTTCATCAACCACCCAGGGAAGTCCGTATTTATTCAGCGCATCCATATAAGGGTCGGGATCAAACTCTTCCACATTGAATACGCCGGGGCCTTTCCATGTCCCGCCCGCGATCATTGCAGTTCCTATCATTGCAGGCACGCCTGTGGTGTAGCTTACCGCCTGGGCGCCTGTTTCCTTATAACTCTCCTGATGATCGCAAACATTATAGATATAGATGGTCTTTTCCTTTCCGTCCTTTATTCCCTTAAAGATACAGCCTATATTGGTCTTGCCCACCGTACGGGGGCCCAGTGAAGCCGGATCGGGAAGCAGAGCCTTAAGGAACTTGATGGGAACTATCTCATGTCCTTCGAATTCCACGGGTGTAGTTCCCAGCATGCCCACATTCTGCAGGCAGTTCATATGCATCAGATAGCTCTGTCCGAAAGTCATAAAGAAGCGTATCCTCTTTATACCGGGAATGTTCTTCGCCAGTGACTCGATCTCTTCATGATGGAGCAGATACATATCCTTCTTTCCCACCTGCGCGAAATCGTACTCTCTTTTTATCTCCATGGGCTTTGTTTCTACCCAGTGGCCGTCTTCCCAGTATGATCCGTTTGCCGATACCTCACGCAGGTTTATCTCGGGATTAAAGTTGGTGGCAAAAGGATAACCGTGGTCGCCGCCGTTGCAGTCCAGTATATCAATATAGTTTATCTCATCAAAATAATGCTTAAGAGCGTACGCCGAATAAACCTGGGTAACGCCCGGATCAAAGCCGGTTCCCAGAAGCGCTGTCAATCCTGCTTTCTTAAACTTCTCATCATAAGCCCACTGCCAGCTGTAGTCAAAGTATGCTGTAAATCCTTTTTCTTTGCAGCGCTTTTCGTATACAGCCCTCCACTCAGGATCATCGGTATCCTCGGCTTCATAGTTTGCCGTATCAACATAATTTGCCCCGCATTCAAGGCAGGCATCCATGATAACCAGATCCTGATAAGGCAGAGCCACATTAAGCACGGTATGAGGCTTGAATTCCTTCATGAGCGCGCACAGTGAATCAAAGCTGTCCGCATCCACCGTTGCCGTACTGAGCTTTGCACTTGTCTTATCCTTAAGCTTTGCTACCAGAGCGTCGCACTTCGATACGGTCCTGCTGGCAATGCAGATCTCCGTAAATACGGGATTCTCGCAGCATTTATGGATCGCTACCGTTGCTACGCCTCCGCAGCCTATAACTAAAAGTTTCATATTTTATTTCCTCCTTTCATTCTGCCTTCTTCCTCTTCTAAGAGATCCTCAACATATTTGGGGAGCATGAAGGCGCCGGTATGAAGATTCGTTGTATAATACCAGGTCTCTATATTTCTGGCCTTCCATCTGGCCGCATTCAGATCTTTTACCGGATGGTATTTTTTACTTGCAAAGCCGAAAAGCCAGTAACCTGATGTGCTGGTAGGTATATGTGCCTGATACACGCGGCATATAGGGAAGCTCCTGAACGCCTTTCTGTGCATGGCCCTGCAGGCTTCCTCATCCTCATCATAGAAGGGACTTCCGTGCTGATATACCAGTATGCCGTCTTCCTTGAGAGCTTTAAAGCAGGAACCGTAAAACTCCTTGGTAAACAGTCCGGCCGTATGTCCCAACGGGTCCGTCGAATCGCTGATTATCAGATCATATTCGTTGCTCTTTCCGCGAAGGAAACGCAGCCCGTCCCTGTAATGCAGCTGCACGCGTTTATCGTCAAAACCGCAGGCCTGATCCGGGAAAAAGTCACGGCAGGTCTTAACAAAAAGCTCATCCGCTTCCACCACATCAATGGATTCGATCTCATCATAATGCCCCAGCTCTCTGGCTACGCCGCCGTCGCCGCCGCCTATCACCAGGACATTCTTTACATTCGGATGTACGGCCATTGGCACATGAACTATCATCTCATCGTAGATGAACTCGTCCTTATCTGAAAAGATAACGTTACCGTCTGATGTAAGAAAACGTCCAAACTCGATGGAATCAAATACATCTATCCGCTGGAAATCACTGGTCGCGGAAAACAGCTGTTTCTCAACTCTGATAGACAGCTTAACATTATCCGTATGCATTTCGGAAAACCAGAAATTCATTTCCTACTCCTTTAACACATTAAGTTTCTCAAGTTCGCCATCTTCGGGCCCCTGCATGGAACAGCCTTTTTCCTTTGAATACAGGGTGTAATCGATGATCTCTTTGGTGATCATCTCCCCCGGCGCCAGGATGGGTATCCCGGGCGGATAACACATGACAAACTCTCCGCAGATGCGTCCCACAGTCTCCCTGATAGGAATCTGCTCTTTTTCGGAATAAAATGCCCTCTGCGGCGTGGTCGCCACTATAGGCGTGATATATTCGGCGTTATGCATGGTAGACACAGGTTTTGACCAGAGTCTCTTTATATCCTCAAGCGCTCCCACAAGCCTCTCTATCTCCTGTATCCTGTCACCGATAGATATATAAGCCAGGATATTTCCTATATCGCCGAATTCTATCTGTATATCATATTCGTCACGCAAAAGGTCATATACCTCGATGCCGGTCAGACCGATATCACGTGTATAAACAGAAAGCTTGGTGACGTCGTAATCGTATATACTGCTGTTATTTACCAGCTCCTTGCCGTAAGCATAATAACCGCCTATGGAATTTATCTCGCTTCTTGCATATTCCGCCAGGTTCTTGACCTTCTCAAAGGATTCGTTGCCGCGCAGAGCAAGATTTCTTCGGGATATATCCAGGCTTGAAAGCAGCAGATAACTTGCAGAAGTAGTCTGGGTAAGATTTATGATCTGTTCCACATAACGGCTGTTAACATTAGGCCCCAGCAGCAGTATGGAACTCTGGGTTAAGCTTCCTCCGGATTTATGCATGGAAACCGCTGCCATATCAGCTCCTGTCTCCATAGCCGATACAGGAAGCGAATCATTGAAATATAGATGTGTGCCGTGCGCCTCATCAACGAGGGCCAGCATATTATGCTCATGCGCCAGCTTTACTATGGAGCGCAGATCCGAACAGATGCCGTAATATGTAGGATTGTTTACGAACACCGCCGTTGCATCGGGATGCTCCTTTATAGCCAGCTCAACCTGCTCAAGCTCCATGCCCAGAGCAATGCCTATATGATTATCCACTTCGGGATTAACGTATACAGGCTCTGCGCCGCATAATACCAGAGCGTTTATAACGCTCTTATGCACGTTTCGCGGAAGTATGATCTTGTCCCCGGCCTTGCAGGCGCTCAGCACCATGCTCTGCACCGCGGAAGTGGTCCCGCCCACCATAAAATAAGCCTGTGCCGCGCCAAAGGCGTCTGCCGCCAGCTTTTCTGCCTCATATATAACCGATACAGGATGGCACAGATTATCAAGAGGTTTCATCGAATTGACATCGAGGCTTACGCACTTCTCACCAAGCAGGGTTACCAGCTCCGGATTGCCCCTTCCCCTCTTATGTCCCGGCACGTCAAAGGGTACCACCCTCTGTTTCCTGAACCGCTCAAGAGCCTCATAAAGAGGCGCCGATTTTTGCTTTTCCAGATCCATTTTATTATACCTCAATAGGGTATAAAATATCATAATCCAGCGGATTATACAAGCATAATCCCATAATCCGGAAAGAAGCCTTTTTCTCCTGCTTTTATCCAGCCAATCTTCTGTTTTAGTGACTCATTCCTGCTATACGCTGCCGTTGAGTCACTTTCTCCAAACCTGAATAAAACATGACCACAGTCACTATGAAGATAAAGCCGGGTGCTATATAATCCTCTCAAAAGGAGGTAAGGATCAAAATGAAAAAGAAATCTGTCTTATTGATATCTGCCGCTATGCTCGCCTTAAGCCTAAGCGCCTGCAGCAGCTATATTTCAAGCTACGCAGCCACCATGATGGTAACATCCGAGCATTCCGATACAGCTTCACTGAGTTTCCTGACCTTTGAAGGAAAGAAAGCTTTTACGCTCAGAAACTCTGCCAGAACAACAGGCGAAGTAAGCTACACCGCAGAACTTAAAAGCGGAAGCGCCACCGTTTATTACGACGATAACGGCACTAAGACTGAATGGTTCACTATAAATGACGGAGAAGAATTAAGCGGAAGCGCTGAACTTGATAACAGCGGCAAGATCCACATCATCATCGAAACAGATGGAAAATGCGAAAACGGAAGTTTTGACTTTAATCTAAATTGATGCAGGCCTGCATTTTTCGGCCGCAGCGATCTTTCCATGATCTCCCCCAGGAAAAGGGGCGTGCTGAAACGCCCCTTTTGCAAAGGACTTAATGATCTTTGTATCCGGGATATCCATATCAAACACCCTTCCCACAACAGAAAACTCCAGAAGGATACGCGTCTCTCTGCCCCCTTAAAATACCCGCAGTGCAACTTGTACCTGCTTTTGGTGCATTTTATTTCCAAAGTGTTGCCTGAATGTGTTTTTTGATATATGGTACATAACGAAAGGAGGCAGCAAATGAAAATACGTATTTCAGTTTCAGAAGAAAAACGCCGTGACGTTACAGACTTTATACATGCGCACGGCATTGAGACCGGTGATGAAGCCGATTATATCCTGACTGAATCCGATCGATTCCCGGCTTTTTTGTCAGTGCGCAATGACAAGAAAGAACATGTACGGCTGTCGATCGGTGAAGTGACATTTATAGAGGCCTTTGGCAAGGATATAGAGATACATACCGATGAAGGCGTTTTCCTTTCACAGGATCGTATGTATCAGCTGGAAGAGCTGCTGGATCCGCAGGCTTTTCTGAGAGTAAGCAAATCAGTGATCGTCGCAAAAAGGCATATCAAAAAGATACGCCCATCCCTGTCCATGAAATTCATACTCACCTTAACGGACGGGACCTTAGTCGACGTTACAAGAAGTTATTACAGTGATTTCAAAAGATTCTTTAATATTTAACAGGAGGTTTAAATATGAGCAATTTTTCAGGAATACTTATACTGATGATAGTTATTGCGATACTTATCATCGTAATAAGCATCATAAAGCATCATAGTTTACAACAGAAGACTTGATAAGATAACTAAGGGCGAGATACACGATACCCACAATCCCGTTCCCGAGCCCAAGACCACGGCAAATGTACTTTACAAGACTATATTGATAGTGATCACCGCTGTTTCGTTCATATCCATAAGTACCATGTCCGGAATGCTCATGTCCCTTAGCAATTCCGTGAACAATCTGGAGAATACACAGAACAGCCTTAATTATGAGCTCAGTTCATTACGAACAATGCTTGAAGAACAGTCTACCATTATCGCTTCATCCGACTGGACACTTGAAAATACGGATTACGATGCCATGACTGCCGATATCGCTTATACTGTAAGTTTAAAAACCTACTCAGATAACACCGAAGTAACCCTGTATGTTAATGGAAACACTATTCCCCTTCAAAAGAACGCACAGACTCCGGGCACATACAGTGGGACGTTCAAAGCAGGCTTTTTTGACAGCTTAATGAATGCAAAGCTTGTCATCAAGACCGCAGGGATCTCTTCTACAGAGAATACCGACCTGGCTGAATCGCTTGCCTGGGATTTCTTCCCCTTCCCCGGGATCTCGAGCCACTTTAATTCGAATCGTCAGGCTGACGGCAGCATAAAATATGATGGCGGTTATACGCTTATATTTGAGGATAAAAATACATATATGAATACACAGATGCCCGGGATAGATAAGGTAACGGTTACCTATCTTACCTCCGGCCGAGAGTTAAAAACCATGGATATCACCAAAGAAGCTCTCTCCGGTGAAGAGATCACCTTAGAACAGGGACTTGATGTAGAGGATTATCTTGCCGGGCGCTTTGAGATAACTCTGGATAACGGCTATAGCTTGATAGACACTACTGTAATGGTATTTGAATCCGGCATAGATACACAAAGCCTGAGTGAAACTTATATCATCGGTCCTGACGGAAATAAAGTCTGGGAAAATCCCAAATACTGAAAGCTTAAACAGCCGGCCATGTGGCCGGCTGTTTATCACAATAAACCATATCCTTATTATTTTAACGTATCATTCATGCTTCCAAGTCTGTATCCCTTCATATCCAGCGTAACAAATAAAAATCCCAGCTCTTTAAAATATTTATATATCTCTTCACGGATCTCTTCCGACGCAAGACGCGGTATATCAGCAGCCGGTACCTCTATCCTGGCCAGTTTACCGTGCATGCGCACCCTTTCCTCCAAAAAACCGTGCTCTATCAAAAACTGCTCTGCCTTATCTATCATTTCAAGCTTTTCATTGCTTATCTCTTCTCCGTATACAAAACGGGAAGCAAGGCAGGCATATGAAGGTTTGCTCCAGGTTGGCAATCCCATGGCTTTTGATATGGCGCGTATATCTGCTTTACCAAGCCCGGCTTCTCTTAAAGGACTTTTAACTTCCAGCTCTTCGACCGCTTTAAGTCCCGGACGGTAATCTCCCAGATCATCCATATTTGAACCTTCCGCCGTATAAGCAATGCCATTTTCATGCGCTATCTTTGCGATCTCGGTAAAGATACCTTTTTTGCAATAATAGCATCTGTCGGCGCTGTTTTTCCTGTAGCCTTCTTCTTTCATCGGGTCTGCATGGCATACAAATTGCCGTATGCCTCTTTCCCTGCAAAAATCCGCCGCTTCCTTAAGCTCACGCTCCGGCACCGATGGATCCGCCTGTGTTACGGCTATAGCCTTATCTCCCAGCACCTCATGCGCTGCCACCAGCAAAAAAGTAGAATCAACTCCGCCCGAAAAACCGACTGCCAGCGAACCAAGCTCTTTGATATATGCTTTAAGCTTATCAAGTTTTTGCTGTAATTCCTCACTCAGGGTTTCATTTAAATCTCTCATTGATCTCCTCCTGCATTTGAAGAGTATTTATTCTCCAAGAAATTTATATAAAAGCCTGTACAGTTCTTCTGCCTCTTCCCTGGAGAAAAGCGCTGCGCTCTCTGATATCTTTTGCGGGATATCCTTACACTTTTCTTTTAATTCATTGCCCTTATCACTGATCTTTATGATGGTAACGCGTTCGTCTTCTTTAGATCTGCCCCTGGTAATATATCCTTCTTTTTCAAGATTCTTTAAAAGCGGAGTAAGCGTGCCCGCGTCCAGATGCAGGATATTTCCCAGCTGTCCCACATTTACGCTTTCCTTTTCCCAAAGCACCATAAATACGATATACTGCGTATATGTAAGCCCCAGAGGTTTCAGATACGGCGTATAAGCCGCTACTATCTTTCTTCCGCAGGCATACATCGGAAAGCATAATTGATTTTTGAGTAAAAGCTGTTCGTATTCCTGTCCCATCTTAATCTCCTTTATATAAGCCCAGCCACGAATTTATCTACTTCCTCCATTTTAACAGAGGGCTCAAATCTTGCAACTACATTACCTTTTCGGTCTACCACGAACTTGGTAAAATTCCACTTTATCTCGGGATTATTCTTGTAATCCTTATCATATTTGGGCAGCATTACGCTCATCGCCAGCGCTGCCGCACCCTTTCCAAAACCTTCAAAACCCTTTTGGGATTTGAGATACTTAAACAAAGGAATGGCATTCTCACCATTTACATCTGCTTTCTTCATCTGCGGAAACTGTGTGTTATACTTCAATGCACAGAACTCATGTATCTCTTCATCCGTCCCGGGGGTCTGACCCGCAAACTGATTGCAGGGTACATCGATCACTTCAAAGCCCTGATCATGATACTTCTCATACATAGCCTCGATATCTTTGTAATGAGGCGTAAATCCGCAGCCGGTGGCGGTATTCACTATAAGGACCACCTTACCTTCGTAATCCTTCATTGATATCTCTTCGCCCGATGCAGCTGTTACTGACAGATCATAAAAACTCATGGTCAAATCCTCCTCTTTTTATTTAACAGGTTTATCTTGCATTTGACCATATTATATTTTATCCAATATTGTTTGTCAATGTAAAAAACCTGTTTTCACAGATTTTTCACATTTGCTCCTATCATAAAGATTGCACAGCTGTACATTTTATCCGCCTCTTACACAGTTACGTCCATCTGATTTCGCCTTATACAGGGCGCTGTCCATGCGTTCAAAAGCATCGTCAAATCTATCGTCAGCTTTGATCTCGGTGATACCTATGCTGCAGGTTAAAAGTCCTATTTTATCGAATACAGGATCAGAATGTATCCGGTCCCTCATAGCTGTACTTTCCTCTTTTCACCTTTCCGCTGACCTGTTCGTTCTTCTTGTTCAGCTTGATCAGCGTGGTATCCCTGATCTTGGTATTGCCCGTCAGCTTGATGTCTCCGGTAAAGCTCATGCTGTGACCGCCGCCTTCGATGGTCAGACTGTCATATCCCGTCTTCGGCATCTTGAAAGCTCCCTTCAGGTTCACATCACCTTCAAGGCTTATGATAAAGTCTTTTGTCCCCGTCTTCTTATCCGCATTCATGGCCGCCACCGCGTCCTTCCAGAGCGCGTAGGATGCTCCGTTGTAGGAGATGCTTTCTCCGAAGATCCCTGCCTTGCCCCCGCTGAAATAGTAAAGTGCCGTGGATACACCATTGCCGGTGATCTCACTCACGTCAAAGGCCTCTTTCAGCTTGTCTGCCGGAAGCTTCTTCACAGAACAGGAAAGGAGCTGCATTCCGTCCTTCTGCACTTCGCCCGTAAACGCAACCCTGCCTTCCACGCTGCCCTTAAGTACTATGGGTTTTGCGAAATCTGCAGCAAGGCTGATCTTTCCGCCATTGCCGTTAAGATTACCCTTCACGGTGATGACGTTCTTTCCTGCTGCGCTAAGTACAGCCCCGTCTTCAAGATAAAGATCCTTTACCGTCAGGCTGTTTACTGCAAGCGCCCCGGCAAGCTTCAGATCGCCCGTCGCCTTCACGCTGGTCTTTTCCGCCGTAAAGCTCACGTCCTCCCCAATGGTCAGACCTTTCCTGGCCGTCAGTGTGAACTTCGCCGCCTTGTTCTTCTTTGTCTTTGCGCTGATGTTCACTTCCTCCAGCAGCAGGGGAGCACCGGCTGTAAGCTTCGTCCCTATAAAGCCGATGCTGTGGCCGTTACCATTTATCGTAATGCTCTTTGCGGTCTTCGGAATGCTGAGGTTCTTCTTTTCCTCCAGATCACTGCCCAGGCTGATGATATAATCCGTATTTTTATCCTTCATCAGCTTAAAAGCCTCCTGCAGGGACGCGACCTTTTCCCCGTTAAGGGTAAGATCCCCGCTTTCGGGCTCTTCCTTCTTTCCGCCGCTCTTTGCCTTTCGGCTGAGACTGATGCTGGAAGAAAGATGGGGCAGCTCGGTATATACCTTTCCGTCCTTATCCTTGAATGCTTCCCAGGCATCGCTTTCCCCTGGCAGGGAAACACTAACCCTTTCCGGCAGGTTCAGGGGCGTTTCAATCTTCTCCAGTTTTGATTCCGCCTCATAGATCCTTAAGGCGGTAACTGCCGAAACATCCAGTCCGCTGAGGTCCAGCTTCTTCAGATTTTTACATCCCGTAAACAGACTACCGCAGTCACCTCCGACGTAAACACCGCCGTGTATCACGATCCCGGTGATATTCACGCTTCGTGACGGATAAGCGGACTGGTTTGCATACAGCAGCCTGTCCAGGGAAACAGAGTATTCTTTCCCGGCGATCACGGCCTTTGCCTGCACTTCAATGTCCCCCTTAAGGGTAGCGGCGGGGCTTTTCAGTATGAGAACATCCTCCCCGATCTCACATTCATAATCCTGGTACCAGGCATCTCTCTGCTCCGTGCTTACGCTGAGTACGATGCTTTCCGCTGTATGCGGTATCTCCGTATACGCTTTTCCGTTGCTGTCATACATGATATAGGGAAGCCTGATGACAGGGTTGTTTGTACGTTCCGAAGGAATGCCGGCAGGTGTTTTCAGACTTTCCAATGACGAACAGCCGTACAGAATCTCGCTGTGACTGTAACGTCCGATGCGCGTTAAGTCAAAAGCGCTGAGGTCCAGAGTTTTTAAGGCCCCGCAGCCCTTGAACATGCTGCCCATATAGGAAACATTTGCGGTGTCAAAGCCGCTCACATCCAAAGTCTCCAGGCTGCTGCAACCCTCAAACATACTTGCGACGGATGTTGCCGACTTCGTACTGATCCCTTCAAGATTCACGCTCTTTAAACCGGCGCAGTTCTTAAAAACCGCGCCCATCTCTTTTGTGTTTTCCGTAACAAGCCCTTTCAGATCAAGGCCGGTCAGCGAAGTACAGCCCGCAAACATTTCCGTCATGTTTTTAAGATTTGTACCCTCCAGTCCGCTCAGGTCCAGAGTCTTCAGCGAACTGCAGCCCTTAAACATAGCATGTGCATCCGCCTCATAATAGGAGGAGCCCATTTTCCCGAGCTTAAGCTCTGTCAGGCTGCTGCAATCCTCAAACATAGAACTCATATTATAAAGCTTGGGAACGGTAAAACCGCTCAGATCAAGACTAGTCAGAGCCGAACAATGCATAAACATACCTGTCATATCACTGATATCCGGAAGCTCCCGGCTGCCGAGCTTAACGCTCTTTAACTGCGTGCACCCGAGGAACATACATGTCAGGCCACCTTCGGATACGTCCAGTCCGCTTATATCCATCTCCGTCAAACCGGTACAGCCCTGGAACAGACGCGATCCCATGGCACTGACTCCCGTTGCGATGGTGATCCCTGTGATCTCTGTTTTGTCTTTGTACACCCCTCCGCTCAGTACGATCCCGTAATCCGTACCATTAAGCTTAACACTCGCCGGTACCGTGACCTTCCCCGTCACCTTGCTCCCTGCTTTGGTCAGATGCAGCTTTCCGTCTGCGATATAGTACTCGTAATCATAGAAAAATGCATTCTTTTCCTTATCCGCCGTAAGGGTGATGCTTTCCGCCTGACGGGGCGTAGTGGTATACGCCCTGTTCTCGCTGTCAAAGAAAACACAAGGCAGCTGCAGACTGACATTCCTCGGCGTATGAAGCGTTGCAAGAGCATCACAGCCCTTAAAAACATCATTGCTCTTCGTAACATTCCCCATATCCATTCCGCTCAGATCAAGCTCTGACAGGTTCTGGCAATATACGAACATATACGCGACATTATTCAGCTTTGTCGTATCCATCGTTGCGAAATTCAGGGTTTTCAGCGCATTGCAGCCGCTGAACATGGAGCTCATGTCCGTTACATTCGACAGATCCAGCCCGCTCAGATCAATGCTTTTCAGCGCATTGCAGCCGCTGAACATGGAGCTCATTTTCGTTACATTTGACAGATCCAGCCCGCTCAGATCAATACTTTCCAGCGCATTGCAGCCGCTGAACATGGAGCTCATGTCCGTTACATTTGACAGATCCAGCCCGCTCAGATCAATACTTTTCAGCGCATTGCAGCCGGAAAAGAGCTCCCTGCAATCATTGACGGACACGCCTTTCCCAAAGCTGATGGCTGTCACTTTCGCTGCATTCTGATACACCGCTCTGCCCAGCACCACTCTGTATTCGCTCCCGCCCAGACTGACACTTCCCGGCACGCTGACATTTCCCTGTAGTGTGTCTTTTGCTTTCTTAAGCGTAAACACACCGTCTCCCACCTCAAAGGTATAGTCGTAGAAAAAGGCCGTTCTCTCTTCATCCCATCTCAGGACGATACTCTCCGAAAGATGGGGCAGTTCAAACCAGGTCGTCCCTTTGTCGTCAAGATAGATCGTCGGCAGCTCTCCCTTCACATCTGCAGGAAGATTCTTTGGTGTCCGTATTTCTGCCAGGCTCTCGCAGCCGCTTAACATTCCTGTCACATCGGCTGTATTCGAAAGATCAAAGCTGCTCATATCAAGCTTTGCAAGCGAGCTGCAGCCGGAAAACATTAAACTGAGCCCCGTATAAGAATTCAATAAATTATCCGGTTTCTTCTTGCTTTTTGATCCATCCGGATTTGTTAGCTCAACATATACATCACCGATCCCGGACGTAT
>CADAHD010000119.1 GCA_902787595.1 uncultured Lachnospiraceae bacterium | reverse complement strand
CACGGCTGCGCCCTGTCCGGTTCTGGCGATACCGCCGGCCTGGATCTGCTGGAGTGCGAATACCATGGGCTTCTTTTCCTCAGAATAGATGTACATGGACGCTCTGTTATTCCAGAGAGCCTGTACCTGGAAGATGATCAGTGTCATCCATGCAGGCTTAACATTAGGCATAACTATGGTTGAGAAAACCGTCCATTCATTTGCACCGTCGATCTTTGCTGCTTCGATAAGAGCAGTGGGAAGACCTTCCATGAACTGCTTCATCAGGAATAGTCCTATAGGAGCAGCCAGCGCGGGGATTATTATCGCCCAGTATGTATCTACCCAGCCAAGCTTGCTGATTATGATGTAGTTAGGTATAGCACAAACATACCAGTTAAACATCATAGCGGTGGTTACTATCTTGAAGAAACCCTGTCCGCCGGGGAAATCATACTTTGCAAGCACGAATGCTGCCATGGATGCAATGAAAAGGTGTCCTGCTGTACCGACAAAGGTGATAAACACGGTATTGAACAGATATCTGGAGAAAGTAACCCAGCCCTTACCCATGGTAACAAACAGGTCGGCAAAGTTGTTCATTGTAGGACGCCTTGCAAATACTCTGGGCGGGAACATAAACAACTCATCCAGAGGCTTAAGCGCTGCCTCTGTTTGCCTTTCTCCTCTTGATCAGCGGCTTCTTATAAGGCTTTTCCTCGATCACTTGGTTTTTTTTCTTTTTGCTCATAATTGATCTTTACTCCTAAAGAATTTTCAGAACACTCTTTTCACTATCCGTTATCAGGTACCTACTCTTCTTAACAATGCCTGTATTGCCTTGTTGCAAAGTATCATCATCAGGAACAGTATTGCAGCGATGGCGCAGGCATAACCCATTTCAAATCTCTGCTGACCGTAGTCGATAAGGTGGGCAACTATGGTACGCGCTGCATAGTCCGTACTCGGGAAACCGCAGAGCTGCATTGTTACATCTGCCACACCGAACGAAGTTGTGATGGTCATAACGGCACCGAACATAAGCATGGGCTTCATGGAAGGAAGGGTGATGTACCACAGCTCCTGCCAGCGGTTACGTACACCGTCGATAGCGCCCGCTTCAAAGAGGGAATTATCAACGCCCTGCAGGCCGGCAACGAATGAAAGGAAACCGGTACCAAGACTCATCCAGAGGATAACCACCATACATATCGGAAGCATGTATCTGGGATCCACAAACCACAGGATAGGATTGTCTATTATACCCAGGTTCATAAGGAATGCATTTGCATATCCGTAAGCATCACCGCGGAAGAATACCGAGAAGATAACGAAGCAGTTACCCGCGATCGAAGGAGCATAGAATATGATGACCGCAATACTTCGTATCCATCTGGGAAGCTCATTGATCATCCAGGCGAAGACGAAGGACATTATATATCCCAGAGGTCCGGTGACCAGAGCTATGATGAGTGTATTCTTTACACCTATCAGGAAGATATCATCCTCAAGCAAAAGACTCATATAATTGCTGAGCCCGATAAAACGAGGGGGCTGCAGTATATTATAATAAGTAAAGCTGAAGAATATCGACGCTACTACCGGGAATAAGTAGAAAAGCGTAAATATGATCGCATAGGGCGCAAGGAAAAGGTAACAGTTTTTGTTTACCTTCGCCTTTCTCCATGCCACCTTAAGCTTATGCTTACGAAGTATGAAATACTTCTGAAAGTAAGTCTCATTCCCCGACAAAACAGGCATCTGTACGATCGGGCTATTGTTTTCTTTTGCCTTATCCTTTGCCATTTCTCTACCTCTTTATTCTACGTATTGAATCAGTCCTCGTAAACGGGCATACCGAACTCGTTACGTTTCTTTGTGATCTCTTCATCGATCTTTATTGAGTAATCGATGATGGTCTCACGTGTATCAGCTTTCTCATTGATGCACTTACGTACTGCATTTGCAATATGACGACCTGTAAAGTATCCGCCGGGAACTTCCCTGATACCTACTGTCTGATCCCACTGCGCGCCCAGTACTTCTATATCTTCTACACTCCAGGAAAGTCTGGAGAATGCATCCCTGTTAGCTGTATTATATCTTGCGGAAGCTCCAAGCAATGCCTCTATCTCACGTCCGAAACGAACCTGGGTATCGGCATTAGCCCACCACTTCATGAACTGCCAGGAGTTCTGCTTTTTCTGCTCATCATCTGTAGCGATCATCATAGTAGCATTACCTGTGATGAAGCAGCTGCGGTCGATCGTTCCGTCAGGTTTTTCGGTGCCCGGGATCAGAGTGAAGTCCCACAGACCTCTTATCTCAGGCGCGGATACCATAAGTGTATTATACATTGAGTAAGGCATTACGCCTATAGGCATCTCACCGGAACGGAAACGGCTTACGAAGTCGAAGAATACCGGTATACCGTAATCGTTAAAGAAGCGAACCGTATCATCGAATGCCGAAATACCGGCTTCGGTATCAACAGCAGTCTTTGTGCCTTCTTTATTGTACATATCACCGCCATACTGGAACAGCAGCGTGAAGTACAGTGAAAGGTCAGGCTGGTTGGATGCTACTGTAGTGGTAGCGCCCGCGCTGGATGAGGATCCTGCTGCGCTGGGCAGAGCTATCGATAAGTTGTTACCCTGAATGGTGGGAAGCATCTCTATAACTTCCTGCCAGGTATTGGGAACCTCAAGATCAAGCTCTTCAAGCACGTCTTTACGGTAGAAGAGCACATTGAAGGTCTGCTGCTCGGGAATGCCGTAAATATGTCCATCCAGACTGATCTGCTCATATGAGCTGGGTGAATAGTGGCTCAGCACTTCCTTGTAATCAGGGAACTGGGTGATATCCTCTGCTGCTCCACGCAGAGCGTAGTTAACAGGCTGATCCGCACCTACCGAAAGAACCACATCAGGTCCGCGGCCTGCAAGCACTGCATTAAGGAGTGCATCAGCACCAACTATCTTAACATTTACCTTAACCCCTGTTTCGGGTGTAAAGCCATCGTCTATCATGGACTTCAGAATGGTACCCTGATCACGTCCTGTAAGAACCCAAACGGTTACGGCGTCAGCTGCATCACCGCCGGTATAAACATCACCGACTGCATTATAGTCTACAAAGAATGATGCAACGAAGGATCTGATCTCATGCCATGCAGATTTGAAGAAATTGGTCTTTTCATTTGCAGGTGTAACATCAGCACCGGTTATCTGGAGATAATCCACATCCAGCTTGGTCTCGCTTAAGTTAAGAGCTGCGGTACCAAGAGCAGTGATATTATCCTTAAATGCTGTAAACTCAAGAGTTATCTTCTGAGGCTTTGCAACAAATCTCTCAAGCTGCTGAGCTATGGTCTGGGCGGTTGCTATATTATCAGCCTTCTGTCCGCAGTATTCAACCATATCGTCAACCAGCTTATAAAGTCTCTTGGACTCAATGTCCATAGCCTCGATAATCTCGGGATAAGTGGTATCGATCTTATAATCACGATACTGATCAGGGGTTGCGCCTGTGTAGATCAGCAGACGTCTGTAAACCTGATTAAGTCTGTAAGTAGAGTTTTCCAGATCGGAAAGGAGCTCGCCCAGGCGGCCCAGAGTAGCCTCAAGGCGGATGGTGTGCTTACCCTTTGTAAGAGCGATCTGATAAGGATTACCGTTCTCATCGGCAAGTCTCTTGCAATTCCAGTCATTATCATAAGTAAAGGATATTTCTTTAAGCTCCTCAAAAGGAACCTCACCGTCTATATACACGGTTCTGTTAGCCATGCTGCCACGGGCATAATTCTGGCGTGCCTTTATCATGATATTGTAAAGGCCGTCCTGAGGAACTTCAAATTCCCATTCAACCCACATGCCATTGCTTCTCCAGGAATCGCCACCCACATAGTTAAGAACCGTTGTGGTAACGCTTGAAGGAGATGTAGTCGGTGATGAACGGTCATATTTTGCATAAAGTGAAGATTCGGAACGTGTTTTGGATTTTTCACCTTCGATCTTAAGGTCAAGTGAAGAATCGCCGTTGCCCATGGAAGACTTGGATGCTATATACTCAGAATATGCAGGAAGCTTCTTCTCTCCCATGACAACAAACTTTCTGATAGCCATAGGCTCATTGTCAGCCTTAAGGCTGATGGTATTTGATCCTTTTTCAAAATAGAACAGATAGGGCTCTGCAACATAACCCATATCATCTCTGAAATACGCCTTCTGCCAGTCAAATACCTCGATCTGCATGGGGCGGATCTCATTGCCCTGATTATCGATCTTGGGATCGGTAGCATCTGTCCAGATCCTTGTAAACTCGATATTTGATGCATCATCAAAAGGAAGCTCACCGTTGATCTTGAGGGTACGTTCTACCGCAACACCTCTTGACTCGGGAGCAAAATACTCAAGATACAGATTATAAAGACCTGCTTCGGGAACATTTACCGTCCAGGTAACTTCGGAACCGGGCTGTGTCAGAATAGCCTTTGAACCGCTGTAATTGTCCTCAACGCTTACTTCGCCTTCGCTCTTGTAATTGAACAGATCGACCTCGGCATCCTTAGCGGGTCTGGGAGTATTTGCATTATTAACAAGATACTTGCTGTAAGTACCGTTTCTTTCCGCGCCCTCTATCTCCTTTGTGAGGTCAGCTCCCGCATATTTGTCATGGAAATCATAGACCTTCTTGCTGTTGATCACCATGATAACTATGATCAGAACAGCAACTGCAGCTACAGCGATTAAGATGATATTCCGTTTTTTAGCCATTTCTTCCTCCGAAACCCGGCATCTGCATGCCTTTTCTTTTATTCGTCCGATCCTGCAAATACGTAAAAGCAGGGTTTAGGCTCATAATGTTCATCAAAAAGCAGCGGGCACTGGGGCAATCCCGTTGTGCTTCCTCCGCCCACATTCGATCTGGACTGCAGCCATGAATAATGATCCACTGTCCCCCAGAAAGTCAAGCCGTCTACAACCTGTCCGTCTTTATTGGCATTCTTTGCAGAATACCAGATGACATTGTAGCGCTTTTTGAGTTTTTCGTACTCATCAGGCTTTGCGGCTTCGCTTCCGTCGTATCCGTCGCTGGCTCTGACGTCAAGTTCGGTGAACTGGACTTTTCCAACCACTTCCGAATACTGTCTGATCGCACTCTGTATATCGGTGGGCCCGGGATCATCCATGCCGTAATGTCCCTGCATGCCCATGGCGCTTATCCTGGTTCCTTCTCCGGGTGCACCTTCCTGCGCCTTTATCTCTTCAAGGAGCTTGATAATGCCGTACTTCTTTTTGCTTACACATTCATTGTAATCATTGTAGTACAGCTCAAGATCCGCAGGCGCGTACTTGTTTGCATATTTAAATGCGTTGATTATATACTCCTGGCTCTGATAAACGTGCCACCATCTGGAATTGCTGCCGTGCCTGTCATCGCTCAGCGGTTCGGAAGGATTCTCATTATCGCTGCGATAAGTTCCTGTCCCGTCGCTGATCGCTTCGTTTACCACATCCCAGCCGTAGAACATGTCTTTATACTTGCTGTCCTCTCCGGTGAAATGCTCCAGCACGGTCTTTATGTACCATTCCTGGCGCCTGTCCATTTCCGCGGCGCTTACATAAGGTTTATTCTTGTCATAATCCTCATGAAAGAACCATTCCGGCGTCTGGGAATGCCATACCAGCACATGGCCGCGTATCTTTATCTGTTTGTCAGGGTTCTTTGTGTTCCAGTCAAGGAACTTATCCAATATCTTTTCAGCTCTCTTATAGCTGATCTTAGGCACTGTCATCTCCTGCCCGTTAAGCTCTGCAACTACCGTTCCTGGGCAGGTTGAAACACTGTAATCAAACAGCGCATCAGGTTTAAGCTCATTTCCAAGCGTAACCGCTTCAAAATGTGTGGTGACTATATCCCATACGCCGGGATCATCTACCTCCATGCCTGTAACTGCGCATCCTGCAAATCCCCCAAGACTGTCACGGACCGAATCTCTTAAAATCGGAACCTCCTCCGCTTCTGTAACAGTGGTTTCTGCTTCTTCCTCCGGCTTGTCTTCCGGGGTTTCCGTATCACCGACTGCAGGTTCCGCGTCCGCTGTATCTGTAGGGCTAACCACAAGCTCAGACTCCGGAACTGCTGTCCCGTCCGGCTTTCCGCATGCGCATAAGGCCCCCGTTAATGCAAATATAAAAACACCACGCGAAAATTTCACAATTGAAATTATAAATACTGCTCTTTTTATGTGCTTATCAAACAATGCTCCATATTGCTCATTTCTTGCGTTGTTTCTTTTACATAAATTCGCGCTTTTTTATGAGCTTTTCTTGTGCATTTTGTTAAAAAAATCACTCTTTAAAGCTCTCATCAGGGCCCAGGAACGACCCGGGCGCTTTGCAGCCTTTGCGCACAATGATCACACGCTCCAAAACATTCTCCGGATCCGTCCCGTAAAATCTTAAGTTATTGCTTCCGGCCGTTAACTTAACATCTGTCTCAACAAGATGCACATGGTTCATCACGCCCATTCCCCAGTCATAAGATTCTCCGGCCACATACTTCTCCGATACGGCATCACACTTAACAATCTCCGTACTGTTGACAGAAAAGCAGAGTTTTACCTTTCTGCCCTGGATCCAGGGATTGCAGGAAAGCAGCTGGAAGTATACCGTATATTCGCCGTCTTCCTTTATATTAAAGCTGTAATCAAGGTAAGGAGCGTCTTCAGCTTTATCAAAATAAGCCGTTACAGGCATTAACGCCATAGCATCCTCACGTCGTCCCAGACCGGGCACAAGGCAGAACCTCGCCCCGCTTACATCCTGCCTGCCGCTGTAATGAGCCGCATCAATAGCCACGATGCCGTCACACTCAGCAAAACTGTCTCCGGTCCTGCTGCCTGCAGGAGCATTAACCTTAAACTCTATCTTTCCGCCCGGGTAGATTATCTCAAGCTTTGCGCTTTCTCCCTTAGCAGCTTTTTTATCAACGCAGAGCTCTATGATACGGAAAGGATCATCTTCCGAAAGCAGCTCTTTGGTGTATTCGGGAACCAGCCAGTCAGCACCGGATCTGATCTCAAATTCCACCTCTTCCCTACCGCAGGAGGAAACAAAGATATCAGCCCACGCATGCTCGTCATCTTCCCTGTCATAGCGCTTAAGCTCCAGGACTCTCTTAGTCCATTCCATTCCGCGGCTGGCTCCGTTTTCACCGATAAGTCCCGCTACAAGAGCCTTGCCGTTAACCGGCACCACGGTTTCGATCACGGGATTGCGGCATTCCTCGGAATTCCAGTTCTTAAAGCCTATATGCAGCGCCTCCCCAAAGCCGTCCCATTTGCCGCCGGCTATGCTGTGCAGCACTTCCTTAAGGCTCTCGTCCGCCTTTAACATCTGCTCCATCATATCGGCATATACATTTGCCGCCAGCGCGCCTATTGATGCATAGTAGTGGTTGAAACTCCTGCAGAGCCACAGACTGATCAGGTTCATTCCACCCATCAGGCTGTAACCGATAAGCTCAAACAGCGCATCCTTGTACTCTTTCGGACACTTTTCCGCCAGTTCGTCATATTCGTTGGATATATCCACGATCTGATCCAGCATGCGGCTGGCCTCATAATCTTCCTGAACATGATAAACAGACTCATTCATATGCTCGGGTCTTCTGTTATGGATAAGACGGCTGGCGCGCATCTGGACATCGGCCAGTCTTATTCTTTGCGCTGTCCGGTCCGCACTTGCCCCATTTGTCAAAATCATATGCCATATCAAGGAAATAAGACAGCGGCAGCTCCTGCAGACCCAGATCGCCCACATTGACTATCCAGAGCCGCTGTATGCCGTATTCATAGGCGGTGTTCATCTGCTGCCATACCTCGGGCAGATAGGTCGAATTGATCCACTCATAAGACACGGGACCGCCATGATAATCAAAGTGATAATACATGCCGAACCCGCCGGGATGCTTGCGCATCTGCTCATCGGGGAGACTTCTCAGATAACCGTGATTATCATCGCAGAGCATCAGGATAACATCCTCCAGCTCGGGACAGCCTTCCTTCAGCCCCGGAGTTGTCTCATCCCCGTAATAATATGCTTCCACTTCCTTATATAAAGCCAGCATGCGGGGTACTTTGCTCAGATCTTCATTAACTTCTTCCTTTATAAGCTGCTCCTGTGTTCTTAACACATCACGCAGCAGATTAATGTTATCCGCAAGCGTGGCTTCTTTGCCCAGCACGGTCGAATCCCTTTCACCGCGCATGCCGACAGTGATAACATTTTCCAGATGGCCGTTGCGCTTTAAACCGTCTCTCCAGAAACGGGTAATGCCTTCCTTATTCGTAATGAAGCTCCATGCGTCCCCGTAAATGGAATCCTTTCCGCGCACATGGCTGTATTCCTCACCGTGACGCAGGCAGGGCTCATGATGCGAAAGTCCCATGATAACGCCCAGCTCATCTGCCAGTTCCGCGCTCGCAAGTCCCGGGCCGTCCTCCGCAAAGCAGGAACTCCACATTGCAGGCCAGAGATAATTACCCTTAAGACGCAGCAGCAGTTCAAATACATTTTCATACATCTCTGCCGTAAATCCGCCAAAGCGCCTGCTGCACCATTCACCGAACGCGGGCCATTCATCATTTATAAAAAATCCTCTGTACTCAACGGAGGGCTCCCTCGAAATAAAATAATGCGCATCATCTATAATGAAGGAATCCTTCTTTCCCGGAGGAAGCGCAGACCAGTTAACAAAGGGTGATACGCCCAGAAGCTCGGATAAATGAAAGAGCCCGTAGATAGCACCGCGCTTATCGCTTCCCGCTATCACCAGAAGATCGTCCCTGACCGGAAAGAATCCGTAAACCTCTCTTCTTCCCCTGACGGCGCTTACATCAATGATACCCTTCTCCGCCATATCATCGATCAGCGGGCTCTGCCCCACTATACCGAACACAAGGCTGATCTCGTCGATCGCAGGCATAACGCCGCCGGCTGTCTTTCTCTTTTCAGGCATATCTCCGAATACTTTATAAAGATCCTCCCTTACTTTGGCAGCGATCTTTTTAACACCGGATAAACATTCAGTCTCGATGATAAAGCAGGGAAGATAATCCCTCTTCAAAACCATGCGGCTCATAGATATTCACGGCCCCCCTTTGCTTGAATTTGCATTGGAGAGATTATAACATAAACAGCTTACTTAAAACTACTCAAAAATAACAGGAATAATTGAACAAATTGTGAGCATGTGATATAATCTGGGCAGTGTAGCAAAATTTGAGAGGTTCTATATGGAATATAAAGACGAAGATCTTAAATTCACACGCGAACAGTATTATTCTGTCAACGCCGATTTTGCATCGGCAAGGCATGTGACAAACGGTCACGAGGTTGTCGACTACCAGAGCGGGAATCCTTACAGGATCTGGCATAATGATATAAATAACGGTTTTACCCCCCACAGGCATTCCGCATTGGAGATAATAGT